>JAFDXA010000372.1 GCA_018268185.1 Bacteroidota bacterium | reverse complement strand
GGGAATACAGTTGATGTATTAACGATCCTTACAGAATCATTGGCACAAAGTGAGCCGGCATTGTTTACAGTAAAGTTTGCAACAGGGAAACTACCGTTCACAAATAAAGTATGTGAAAGCGTGTCTTTACAACCTGCATTGCTTGTTACGATCAGCTGAACTGTATAAGAACCTACTGCCGTATAACTGTGCGGCGGGTTTTGCAAAGTTGATGTATTGGGATTGGCCACCGTAGAATTGGCATCACCGAAATTCCATTGCCATGCTGTGATACTTCCGGCAGCAATGTGGCTTGTATCAGTAAACTGAGCATAGGTATCATTGAGGCAGACTTCCGGAACAATATAGCCGGCAGCCGGGCGTGCTTCGATGGTTACCTGCCTTGAGAACACAGGGTTTACGCAACCCTTGCTGTTCGTTACGATCAGCTTAACATTGTATATACCTGTGGATGAAAAACTATGTTGGGGGTTTTGCAGTGAAGATGTATTCGCAGCTCCACTGGCAGGATCGTTGAAATCCCATGCCCATGTTGTAAGGCTTCCCACATTTGGAGCTGATGCATCCGTAAAACTGATGGTCCTGTTCTGGCATGAAGGATTGGTGTAAGTAAAATCTGCTGTAGGAAGCGGATTCACAATAACAGTTTTCTGCATGGTGTCACTTATACAACCATTCACGGTTTTTATCCAGTGTTTGATCGTTTTTGTTCCGGGTGTAGCATAAGTATAGCTTGGATTCTGCACATTCGATATCGCAGAACCATCTCCAAAATCCCAATACCATGTAGCTATGGCGGCGCCATTACCCGTGCTCGTACTTGTAAATACTGTTGCCGTATTGTAACAGTTTTCAGGATTCACCGTAAAATCGCCATGTGCATAAGGATATACATCTGCAATATTTATGGTTGTATCTTTTGCGCAACCACCGGCATTGGTAGCCGTTAGTTTTACGCTGTATGTTCCTGCGGTGCTATATAAATGTGAAGGATTGATAAGTGTAGATGTATTGGCAGTACCACTCGAAGGTTCGCCAAAATTCCAGAGATACGACAATGCTGTACCATCGGCATTGGTACTGTTATTGGTGAAATTTACAGACTGGAATGGCAGGCATGCCTGTGTGTGTGAGAATTTGGCTACAGGTACCGAATTGATGGTAACTGTTTTTGATTTTACTAAGCTTTGACATCCGCTATTGGTTTCAACCATCAGCGTTACTGTTCTCGGGCCGAAAGCCGGATATGTAATATTATGTGCATTGCCATTGCTTGCATTCACCGTACCATTGCCATCCCCAAAATCCCAATGCCATTGAGCCAATACGCCGGGAGCTGAGGCTGATGATCCATCGGAAATGGTTACTGCCCTCGTTTCACACAATGGAGAACTGAAAGTGAAATCGGCTACAGGTATATTGGTTACCGTGATGGTTTTTGTGATCGTATCACTCAGGCACCCAGGTGTTGTAATATTGCTGAACTTGACATAATAAGTACCCGGTGCTGAAAACAGGTGTGAAGGATTCTGCTGGTATGAAATATTATTTGCACCACTGGCCGGATCTCCGAAGTTCCAGTACCAGTGATACAATGGTTTAACGGTATGTGTAGTATCAGTAAACTGTACAGCCTGGTTCACACAACCGTTGCTGGTATAACTGAAGCCAGCCACAGGAGGATCTGAAACATCAAGGTCAAAGTCTATATCCTGTGTATTTCCGCAACCATCGCTGTTGGCGGTGTATGTTGTGATCGTGATCGGGTAAATGCCTATGGTGTTATAAGTATAAATTATGGGCAGGGAGTACCAATAAATTGTTTTGCCATTTACAATTGTTGTTGAATCAAACGGCAGTGGCAACGGACTGTTTAACCATACATTCGACATAGGTGCACTTGGAGGATTGGGTTGCGCTCCATGAAAATCCCAGTACATGGAATCAGCCTTATACGGAAGTGAAACCTTGAATTTAAAAGGCGAACCTGTACAAACAGACGGGGATGGTTCAATTCCATATTGTGTTTGTACGCCGATCTGCTGGTAAAGATCTTTCACATTGGTACCGGCAGAATAACCATAAGTTTCTGCATCACCGTAGCCGTATGCAATGGCATTGAAGCCAGAATCGGAAGAAAGTGTATGAGATGTTTCCGTAGCTGTAATATACAGGTATGAATAGTTTGGATCTGCAGGATGTACTGTCCAGTTAGCGACCGGAACAGGAGCTCCATCATATAAGAAAGAACTGAATGCTGTTGTTGTAGCGCCGGTATTTTTCATGATCACATGTATGTAGTGTTCATGATTGCCTGTTACCGTTAATGGAGAACTTACCAGGGTTACTTTGCTGATATTCTGTTCAACCGGGTTCAGTTCGATCATATCCGGATCATAGGGAGCCGGATTTCCCTGGCATCCTTGTGAAGTAAAATATTGGGTTACAGAAATCGGAAGGTCCGATTCTATAAGATTGGGTGTTGAGTTCTGAAATTCATAATATCCATTCACAAAAGAAGCTGCCGGAATAAGAGAACCATTTAATGTTACATTGGCACTGGCGCTGCTCCTCAATATGCGGTAATAATTGCTTGGTTTGTTGTAGCTCGGCACCGTAAGATATTTTTTACCCCAGGATGCCACCGGGTAAAGTTGCTGGTAGAGATTGTCTGAACTTCCATTAGGGCAGCCAATATTTATTTTACCGCTGCCGGAGAAAACAGCAATACGCTTACAGCCACTACTACCAGATGCAACAGAACGAACACTTGTGCCGGATAGATCTGTTCCATTGTTACCGGTAGTGGTTCCCAATACCTGGTAAACCTGGCCCTTATTCAATGAAATAACATTGGTACTACCGGCAGCCCAACCACCTTTGGTTGCTGCACTTGGGATGATCTCAACACTGGTGTTGTCTTCCACACCCACAATAGTAATGTATGAGTTGGCATTGTTTTCATTCGATGACTGGGTAAAACTCATACCATAGTATTGTTTCCCCAAT
>JAFDXA010000371.1 GCA_018268185.1 Bacteroidota bacterium | reverse complement strand
CCTTCATAGATAAGTTATTTAGAATGTGTCTGTTCATTCTTCTTAATCCGTATTTAAATAAAAATACATATTCTTAATCCCTTGTAAAAAAAACTATTTTGATTTTATCCTCCCAAATATTCCATTTATCTTTGCATGACCTCCCGGATTTTTTTCTATTCCGAATTTTCCGCCGGTCAAAAGTTTTCTAAGTTTATTTTAAGGGTTCACAACGAACAGGATTGCTGTATAAAGCGGTTTGTAGTTGATGTTGTTTCAGCGCTATTCACCGCAGTAGTTGTATTTGTTGTGAGCGACATAAATAATTGTAAAAAATGGCAAAGTACATTTTCGTAACGGGAGGCGTTACATCATCATTGGGTAAGGGTATCATTGCAGCTTCGCTTGCAAAACTGCTTCAAAGCAGGGGGCTGAAAGTTACCATTCAGAAATTCGATCCCTATATCAATGTGGACCCGGGAACGCTTAACCCTTATGAGCATGGAGAATGTTATGTAACAGATGATGGCGCTGAAACCGATCTTGACCTCGGCCATTACGAACGTTTCCTTAATATCCCTACTTCCCAGGCGAATAATGTTACCACGGGTCGTATTTACCAGACCGTAATCAATAAAGAAAGAGAAGGTGAGTACCTGGGAAAAACGGTTCAGGTGATCCCCCATATAACAGATGAGATCAAACGAAGGATGATGTTGCTGGGCGAATCCGGGGAATATGATATCGTTATTACCGAACTCGGAGGAACAGTAGGTGATATCGAAAGTCTGCCTTTTGTAGAGGCAGTTCGCCAATTGCAATGGGAAATGCCTGAAGAGGATTGCCTCGTGGTTCACCTCACGCTTATTCCTTATCTGAAAGCAGCAAAAGAACTGAAAACAAAACCAACGCAGCACAGTGTGAGGATGCTTAGCCAGGAAGGGGTTAGGCCTGATATCATTGTTTGTCGTACCGAACATCCGCTTACTGCTGAACTCAAACGTAAGATCGCCCTGTTCTGTAATGTAAAACAGAACGCTGTTATAGAGGCCATGGATGCCAGTACCATTTACGAAGTACCATTAAAGATGTTGCAGGAAGGTCTTGATGTAACCGTATTGAAGAAACTCCAGATCAACGGATATGCTGCGCCCGACCTGGCCAGGTGGCGGGAATTCCTGGATAAACTGAATGCACCTAAAAGCCGTGTTACCATTGGGCTTATCGGTAAATACATAGAGTTGCAGGATGCTTACAAATCTATCCTCGAAGCATTCGTTCATGCCGGAGCCGTAAACCAATGTAAAGTACAGATCGTGAATGTGCACAGTGAATTCATCAACAATGAAAATGTTTCCGAAAAGCTCAAAGACCTGGATGCATTGCTCGTAGCCCCGGGGTTTGGTTCAAGGGGTGTTGAAGGAAAGATCACAGCTGTAAAATATGCAAGGGAAAACCAGATGCCTTTCTTTGGGATCTGCCTGGGTATGCAGATGGCCGTAATTGAGTATGCCAGGAATGTGATAGGCTGGAAGGATGCCAATTCAACAGAAATGGATACCAAAACGCCTTACCCTGTTATAGCCCTGATGGAAGAACAGAAAAAGATTAAAAAGAAAGGAGGTACCATGAGGCTGGGCGCCTACCCATGCCAGTTGGCTGAAGGTAGCCTGGCCAATAAGATCTATGGCAAAACAATGATCAGCGAACGCCATCGCCACCGCTGGGAATTCAATAACAACTACCTCAACGACTTCATAAACGCGGGGCTCATCCCGAGTGGTAAAAATCCGGAGACAGGATTGGTGGAAATAGTGGAACTCAAAAATCACCCGTTCTTCATCGGTGTTCAGTATCACCCTGAACTGAAAAGCACCGTTGAGAATCCACATCCATTATTTGTGAATCTTGTTCAGGCGGCCAAGTATTATGCAGAAGTGAAAGCCTCTGCCAAAGCAGGCAGGATGGAGAAAGAAACAGCTTAGTGTTGCAATATCTCACTACTTTTGCGGCATGCAGAAACTGAGCATGGAACAGTTGAACCGTAAATCGGTGGAGGAATTCAAACGTTCCGCCAAAACGCCGGTTATTGCGGTCATCGAAAATGTGAGAAGCGCATACAATGTAGGCAGCCTCTTTCGTACTGCAGATGCTTTTTTGCTCGAAGCAATTTTCATAACCGGTTACACAGCCCGCCCGCCTCATAAAGAGATCAGGAAAACAGCATTGGGGGCAGAAGATACTGTTGACTGGAAGTATTTTTCCAATGCCAAAGAGGCTATTGCCCATTTAAAGGAATCGGGTTATAAAGTATATGCTGTAGAACAGGTGAAGGACAGCATATCACTCGAAAAAGCCTGCTTTGATGAGCATGAAAAAATAGCTGTGATATTTGGGAATGAAGTCAGCGGTGTTGACCAGGAAACCATATTTCTCTCTGATGGATGTATTGAAATTCCACAACTGGGTATGAAGCATTCCCTGAACATTGCAACTGCAGCAGGGGTGGTGTTGTGGGAGATCGTAAGAACAAGAATGTATAAAGAAAAATGACGACCATTAAAAAATACCTTTCTCTTGTAAAATTTTCGCATACCATTTTCGCAATGCCGTTTGCGATGATCGGTTTCTTCTTAGGCGTTCAGTACGATGCTGCCAGGGGAAGCCAGTATCAAAACAATGCTTTTCAGCATTCTTACTGGTTTAAGTTGCTGCTCGTTATAATATGTATGGTAACGGCCAGGAGCGCAGCAATGGCATTCAACCGTTGGCTCGATAAAAATTTTGATGCAAAAAACCCACGCACTGCCATCAGGGAAATACCTTCTGGTATCATCCACGCCAATAACGCCCTGATCTTTGTGATCATCAATTGCATCCTCTTTATTATTGCCTGTTGGTTTATCAACCCGCTTTGTTTTTACCTGAGTTTTGTGGCGCTTTTCGTGATCCTGTTCTACAGTTATACAAAAAGATTTACAGCTTTGTGCCACCTTGTACTGGGCGTTGGTTTGAGCCTTGCTCCCATAGGAGCGTTCCTTGCTGTGACCGGCGAATTTGCGCTGCTGCCCATCCTGTTTTCATTTGCAGTATTGTTCTGGGTAAGCGGTTTTGATATTATATATGCTTTGCAGGACGAGGAATTTGATAAGAACAATCAACTCCATTCTATTCCGGCTGCATTGGGTAAGCGAAATGCTTTGCGTGTTTCCGATATGCTTCATTTCTTATCGGCGATATGCGTAATTACCGCAGGCACACAGGGAGGCTTTGGTTGGTGGTATGCCATCGGAGCTTTTATTTTTATCGGGATGCTGATCTACCAGCACTCCATTGTAAAGCCGAATGACCTCAGCAAAGTGAATATAGCATTCATGACAGCCAATGGAATTGCTTCCATCGTATTTGCAGTATTTGCGTTGGCCGACCTGTTTCTTACCAAAAACAGCATTTTATAATGGCCCGGATACTGGCAATAGATTATGGAGGAAAACGAACGGGTATCGCCGTTACTGATCCCATGCAGATCATTGCAACCGGGTTAACCACCATTGCTTCTGGTGAGTTGATCAACTTTTTGAAAAAATATTTTCAGCAGGAACAGGTAGAACTCGTGATCATAGGGATGCCGAAGAATTGGGATGAATCAGATACGCATGCTACCGGGCTTGTAAAAGATGCCATCCGGAAAATAAAAAAGGAATTCCCGGCCATGCCACTCAAAGAAGTGGATGAACGTTACACTTCCAAGATGGCCAAAGATGCCATGCTGGAAATGGGTTTAAAGAAAAAAGACCGCCGCGATAAAAAAATCGTTGATGAGATTGCAGCCACCATTATACTGCAGGAATACCTGCAAAGCATATCCTTTGGTTAATCAGCCGGCATCGGTTAAATTTGCAACCTAAATAATTCATCAGCATGATCCTCCCGATTGTTGCCTATGGTTCTCCAGTGTTAAGAAAAGTCTGTGCAGACATAACTCCTGATTATCCCGGGTTGGATAAATTCATTGCTGATATGTGGGAAACCATGTACCATAGCAACGGCGTTGGGCTCGCAGCACCGCAGGTAAATAAGGAGATCCGTGTTTTTGTGATAGACAGTGAGCAGATATTTGCCAACCAGGACGAAGATGAAAAAGGCCAATACCCCGATGAACCCGGTTACAAAGGCGTTTTCATCAATGCCCATATTGTTGAACTCAATGGTGAACAATGGAGCTACAACGAAGGTTGCCTCAGCATTCCCCGGATCAGGGAAGATATTATGCGTAATGAAACAGTAACACTGCAATACCTCGATGAACATTTTAAGCCCCACACAAAAACCTTCAACGGTATAACCGGCAGAGTTATCCTTCACGAGTATGATCATATTGAAGGAAAACTGTTCATCGATCACCTCAAACCGTTAAAACGTACTTTACTCAAGCGGAAACTCGACGATATCAGCAAGGGGAAAGTGAATGTAGATTACCGCATGGTATTCCCTAAATAATATTCTTAAATCATTCTCGTATGAAATTCCGGATGCAAAGCAGGTTTTCACTTTGCCCAATGATCCGGAAATTTCTCTTTGGCATTATTTCGATCCTCATAGTCGGTACACTTGCTGCACAGGAACCAGATACGAGCGTGCTTGTTGGTAAAAAGATCATCACCTTAAGTGAAGTGATCGTTGAGAAAAAACTGGACGTGCCGGCTTTTATTCACAGGATCCGTAACGACAGCAGTTTTTACAAGGCATTCCGTAACCTGCGCATACTTGGATTTACAGCTTTGAATGATATCCGTATGCTTGATGGCAATGCCGGGATCAAAGCTTCTCTTCATAGCAAAACAAAACAGCTACGTTTCGCCAATTGCAGGAGGATGCAGGTGCTCGAAGAAACTGCCACAGGCGATATGTATGATGAGAACCACGAGTTCAATTATTATACAGCACAGATGTATGCGTCGCTTTTCTTTACCAAAGACAGTGTCTGCGGAGAAACCAATATTGTGAAAGGCACTGAATTCTCCACACAGGGCAAATCGGGTTTAGAGAAAAATAAGGAGCAGCTTAAAATGCTGTTCTTCAATCCCGGTAAACGCATCAGCGGTCTTCCATTTATGAGCAATAAAACACCCATTTTTGATGATGACCTGGCAGATAAATACGATATGAGCATCGATGCTGAGATGCGAAATGGCATATATTGTTTTGTATTCAGGCAAAAAGTAAAGCCGGGCAGCGAAAGCGATGTCGTGATAGATCAAATGACGACCTGGTTTAACGATAGTACATTTGAAGTGGTAGCAAGAAACTACTCTTTAAGTTACAGTGCCCTGGTGTACGATTTTAAAGTAAGCATGGAAGTGCAGATGG
>JAFDXA010000370.1 GCA_018268185.1 Bacteroidota bacterium | reverse complement strand
GCGATCTCAGGATAAGAGAAATTCCACGCATGGAAAAAGTGAATAAGAATTTTGTATTGTATCGGTGGGTGGAAATAGCGCTTACCATTGCCGGTATCGTATTGATATTTCTCTATCGTTCCAACCCCGATAAATCATTCTGGTATGGCGTTGGCCTCGGGTTGGCCATACAGGCTGTTATCATGCTCGGCATGGACTATTTTGCTGAAGCAAGGGCTAAGGCTTATACGAATGGGCTGAAGGAATTTGCGAAGACGTTGTGAGGGCGTGGAAATTTGATAATTTGGAAATTTGATAATGAGTCAATTCATTTTCAAGCGGCCTTTACTTCTTAATTCATGATTCCTTGTTCCTTGTTCGATATTGAAAATGTGAGGATTTGTTAATTTGGAAATTTGATGATTTGATGATGTGGAAATGTGAGAATGTGAAAATTTGAAAATGAGCCAATTTGAGAATGTTGGTGCCTCAGTGCCTTCGTGGCATTTACTTTTTAATTCAACATTCAAAATTCATCATTTATAATTTCCATATTCTACAGCGGGCATTTCTGATGATAATCGATGATCTCGATCGGCGTTCGCTGAAATTCGTAGCCGGCATAATGCAAACGCATTTCTTCCAGCACTTCGTTAATAGCTTCAGGGGAGTTTAATGTAACGAGTTTATACCTGAATTCTTTAATACCGGGTAATCCTTTCAGGTAGTTGGTATAATGCCTGCGCATTTCATTGATGCCAACAATCGGGCCTTTCCATTCAACCGATTTCTCAAGGTGTTTGCGGCATACCGCTATGCGTTCTTCCAGGGTTGGGGCAGGTAAAATGCTTTGTGTTTTTACGTAATGTTTGATCTCACGGAATATCCATGGATAACCGATGGCAGCACGGCCGATCATAATCCCATCAACCCCGTATCGGTTTTTGTATTCAAGTGCTTTCTGCGGACTGTCGATATCTCCATTCCCGAAGATCGGGATGTGCATACGGGGATTGTTCTTCACCTTACCGATCAGTGTCCAGTCGGCCTCGCCTTTGTACAACTGGCTTCTTGTTCTGCCATGAATGGATAAAGCAGCCACGCCTATATCCTGCAAGCGCTCTGCAACCTCTTCAATATTTTTTGTGTTCTCATCCCAGCCAAGCCTTGTTTTAATGGTAACCGGCAGTTTGGTTCCATTGATAACCGCTTTGGTGAGTTTCACCATCAGGTCTATATCCTTTAAAACACTGGCGCCGGCGCCTTTGCTTACCACTTTCTTTACCGGGCAACCGAAATTAATATCAACCAGGTCGGGGTTTACCGTTTCGCAGATACGGGCGCTCATTTCCATGGCTTCCTCATCACCACCGAATATCTGGATGCCAAAAGGCCTTTCCTCTTCTGTAAAGTCGAGCTTTTTTTTGCTCTTCATTGCATCCCTGATCAGCCCTTCACTGCTGATGAACTCACTGTACATCAGGTCGGCGCCATTGTCTTTACACAATGCCCTGAACGGCGGATCGCTTACATCCTCCATGGGAGCAAGTAAAAGCGGGAATTCCGGTAATTGTATGGGACCTATGTTGGGCATGTCATTCTTTGTATATTGCGGGTGCAAATTTATATAAATAGCTTCAGGCATGCAATACAGGAGTGCAAAAGGTTTTACGGGATGGGGGCAAACAGGCATTCTTCTCGTATTTGTAGGATTGGGATTGATCCTCGCTGCAGTTACCCAGTTCATCATCGCTTACCAGGTAATACCCAGCGGAATACCTATGGATAAAATGGGTGATGTAATGATGAAATCATTGATGGATCCCAAAAATGTATCGTACGCAAGGCTGGCCCAGGTAGTGGGAACACTTTGTTTGCTGTTCATACCCGCTGTGGGCTATTCGCTCATTACCAACGGAAAAAGTTCTTTCTGGCTTGGTTTCAACAAATACATCAATGCACAACAGGTATTGATCGGTTTCGGTATTATCTTTTTTGCCAACATGCTGGCTGCGCCATTGGAAGATATCAGCAAAATGATCATTGCCCACCTGCCCCGGCTCGATGCAATGGCCAAAGAACTTGAGAAAGCCTACAACGACCAGGTGGTTGCCCTCAGCAATTTAAAAAGCTGGCCCGAATACATAATGGCCATCTTTATCATGGCTTTTTTCCCTGCACTGTTTGAAGAAGTTTTTTTCAGGGGCACCGTACAGAATTTACTTGTTAAATGGTGGCGGATGCCCTTATTGGGAATACTGGTAACATCGCTTGTGTTCAGCCTCATACACATGTCGGCCTATCTTTTCTTAAGCCGGGCTGTACTGGGATTTGCACTCGGGCTCCTTTATTTCAAAACAAAAAATATCTGGGTAAATGTAATTGCGCATTTCCTCAACAATGCGATCGCTGTAACGCAGCTCTTTATCATGAGCCGGCAGCAAACAAGCATTAGTCCGGATAAGCTTGACCCCAAAGTTCCATGGTGGACAGGTATTATCGCCATCCTTGTATTGTATCTCCTATTCAGGGCGCTTGATAAACATTCGGCAGCCAATCGTGAAAAGATCATGGCCAAAGAACAGTTGTTATTGGCAGATGAAAATGTTTACAATCCATTTGCTCATTCAGAAAACGGGTAAGAATGGCATTAAATATTCAGACATTCAGAACAAGGGCCCTCACTGCATTGATCTTCGTGATCGTGATGCTGGCCGGGTTGCTCATCAGCAAGTGGGGTTTTATCGCCCTGTTCCTGGTTATCATGATCGGTTGCAGTTATGAGTTCCTGCTCATACTCGAAAAGATATATCCCGGCAGGTATTTTTATTACCAGGCATGGGCCATACCCTATATTGTTTTGCCGGTTTACATGATGCTGGATATCGGTATTGATGGAAGCATTTTCGCTGCCGGTTCAACCTATTCCCCACTCCTGCCCTGCGCCATTATTTTTTCTATCTGGATCAACGATACCATGGCATACCTCGTGGGTTCATTCATTGGTAAAACGCCGTTCTCCTCTATATCTCCTAAAAAAACATGGGAAGGCACCATCGGTGGCGCCATACTATGCATGGTTACGATCGCATTGATGGGTCATTATATTCCTGTTGCACAACAGATCGGCTGGCAGCATTGGTTTCATATTGCAGCCATCTGTGCTGTGTTCGGCACATTGGGCGACCTGCTGGAAAGCAAGCTCAAACGCATGG
>JAFDXA010000036.1 GCA_018268185.1 Bacteroidota bacterium | reverse complement strand
GTTTTTATCAATTCAAACAATATTTCTTTTAAATACTTTCTATCACCATAGCACTGGCGCCGCCACCGCCGTTACAGATACCTGCAGCTCCATAGCGTGCATTGTTCTGTTTAAGCACATTCACCAGTGTTACGATGATCCTGGCACCACTGCAACCCAACGGGTGACCGATCGATACGGCTCCACCATTTACATTTACTTTGGCAGGGTCAAGTTTCATGCGCCGTGTATTTTCAATGCCCACCACAGAAAAAGCTTCATTCAGTTCCCAGTAAGCAATGTCTTCCATTTTCAGTCCGGCCTTGGCAACCGCCTTCGGCACCGCTAAGGAAGGAGTTGTAGTAAACCATTCAGGCGCCTGTTCAGCATCTGCATAGCTTACAATTTTGGCGATCGGCTTTACACCCAGTTCTTCGGCTTTTTCCTTGCTCATCAAAACCAATGCAGCAGCGCCGTCGTTCATGGTAGAAGCGTTGGCAGCAGTTACGGTTCCATCTTTTACAAATGCGCCTTTGAGAGCTGGTATTTTATCAAACTTAACATTGAAAGGTTCTTCATCTTTTGCAAAAATGAGCGGGTCGCCACTCCGCTGCGGAATGGCTACCGGGATGATCTCCTGCTCGAATTTACCACCGTTCACTGCCGCCTGGCTGCGCTTATAACTTTCAATGGCAAAAGCATCCTGGTCTTCCCTGCTCACTCCGCAGGTGCTGGCGCACATTTCAGCCGCATTACCCATGGCCTTGCCATCGTAAACATCGGTGAGACCATCTTTCGCAAGTCCATCGATCATCTGTGTATTACCATATTTATTACCCCAGCGCAAGCTATCTACATAAAAAGGAACATTACTCATACTTTCCATTCCACCCGCAACCACAACAGAAGCATCTCCCAGCATGATGCTCTGGGCAGCCTGGGCAATGGCTTTCATACCACTGGCACATACTTTATTTACGGTGGTGCAGTTCACTTCATTGGGGAGGCCGGCAAATTTAGCCGCCTGCCTGGCCGGTGCCTGGCCCAGGTTTGCCTGGATAACAGCTCCCATTAATACATCATCTACCTGTTCAGGTTTGATACCTGCTTTTTCAATGGCTCCTTTGATGGCAAATCCGCCAAGTTGTGTTGCAGAGAAGCCTTTTAAAGAACCTCCAAAACTGCCGATGGCTGTACGAACCGCCGAAATGATATATACCTCTTTCATATACTGGTTTTTTATTAGGTGGCAAAGGTAAGGATTTACGGGAAGCGGGATAGTGGATGTTGGATACTGGATACTAGATGCTGGATACCAGATGCTGGATACTGGTTGCTGGTTGCTGGATATGGCAGAAGAAATCAGAAAAGGGGTTGTGTTATCAGCTTTTATTTTTACCTTCATTCAGCCCATTTGGGTAAAAACAGTTATTATGAAAAAAGTTTCTCTTGCGATTGCTTTCAGCCTGGTTATGGTTGCCGGCTTCGCACAAAAGATTTCCCGGATCAACATATCACAAACCGGAACCATCCAGGGTATTTACCTGCTGCTGGATGATAACGTAACAGTTAATCTTTCTGTTGATGGCAATATCAGCGCTTATGGCGTGGAGGTTTATTCCGACAGGATCAACAGCATGTCACGCCTCGATCCCTACCCGGGTCGGGTTGAAAACTATTCGCAAAACGACAATGAGGCTTTTCGGGGTAAACTGAAATACATAGGCAGAAATGTGATCACTTATTATGGCACATACGATAATGAAGCATACCGTGGTAAAGTGAAAACGATCGGCAACCAGACCTTTGAATATTATTCAAACTTTGATGATCCTTCAGTAAAAGGTAAACTTAAGAACATCGGGCCTACGCCTTTCAGTTGGTACACTTCTTTCGATAATGAGGCTTTTAAAGGAAAAGTAAGATCGATCGGCAATACCAGTTTTGCTTATTATGCTTCGTACGAAGACAAAGCTTACCAGGGAAAAATCAGAACCATCGGTAATGCAAACTGGACATACTATGCTTCTTTCGAGAAAAGGGAATATGCAGGTATGGTAAAATCAGGATCGCAGTTCCAGACCATCAACGGAATCAAATTCTTTGTGCAGAATTAATTCATAACTGCACTATAAAAAAATGTTTGGCACCTCCCGGTATGTTTTCACAGCGTTTGCCGGAATTTGCCAAACATTTTCATTTTATGGTGATCAGCGTAATTTAAATACAAGGCCAACTTGGGCCAGGGTGATATCTCTTCCTACTTCCACATTAAACCCAACATTGGAGCTAAAGAAATAAGAAGCGCCGATAAAAACACCGAAAGCCGGTATCAGGTCGCTTTCACTGATGTGGTTGCCGCTATTGAATTCGTAATGGCGGAAACCAACACCGCCGGCAATACCGCCATAAGTATCGAGGTTCTTTACATTCCAGCTGCTGTGCCACGCAGAACGCAAGGCTACAACAAAAGTTCTTGCCCTGAAATCATTCCTGAGCGATACATCACTGGTATTTGAAAAGGAAGATCCGGTTTCAAGGCCGATGGTAATAACACCCGGCCCCGCATTTCCAAGGCCATATTCGATGGCGGCTTTTGTTCCAAAAGCATTTCTTGAATCATAGTAATCGTTACCAACACCTGCTCCGATGTTTGCAATCACATTCCCTTTGTTAACTACTGCATTTTCACTGCCTCTTTTCTGGGCATACGATGAGAAGCTGCCTGTTAATACCACAGCAGCTAAAATTGTTTTGATAATAATGTTCTTTTTCATAGCCGGCAATTTAAACAAATAGCATACCAACACATTACAAAAAAGTTATAATGAAATGCAAAAACATTTTAAAGTAAGACTGTAAACAAGGCTCATGCGTTGCGTTGGAAAATGATTTGTAGTGATATATTCACCTACATAATGCTAATTTTGGGCCAAAGGAGTTATATGACTGACATAAGCATTGAAAAGATCAGCCTTAATGAAGTTGAGGAGTTGAGAGCTATATCTGTCGATACATT
>JAFDXA010000369.1 GCA_018268185.1 Bacteroidota bacterium | reverse complement strand
GTTAAACTGGCGCACTGCCTCCGAAACCAATATCTCACATTTCAATGTTGAAAAAAGCATTGACGGCATTACATACACATCAATTGGAATACTGGCAGCTACAGGTTCTTCCGGTGTACATGATTATTCACTATCCGATAATGCTCCTGTAAGAGGCAGGAATTTCTACAGGCTCAAAATGATCGACATTGATTCACGCTTTCAATACAGCGGAACTGCACAGGTTGATTTTAAAGAAACCGGTAGCTTTTCCGTTTCACCAAATCCCGCTTCTGAAATAATTAATTTGAAAGCTGACGAGCCAATCAGAAAACTCATGCTCACGGATATAAATGGAAGACTGGTAAAAGAATTTGTGATTCGAGCAACCAACAGTTATAAGATAAGCGATATAAAAGCCGGGTTATACATATTGCGTATCAGCACGGATCATGGAGTTGAATCCATTAAACTGCTTATTCAATAGTTTAGTTGCCCGCAAATTATTATTCCCTTTAGAGGAAGCCCTGTGACTTCCGGTATTTCAATACCGGATCTGCAACTCCGGCCCCAACTACTTTTCAATGTTTTCTTCCTGGCCCCTTACAATTGAAACGGGCCAGGATTTTTTATCTGCATCATTCCACCAGGAAAAAGAAAACATTGAAATGGATTCCAGGAACAGTAAGGTTTAGATTTTTTTATTGTCCAGGCTGTATCTCTTTTACCGGCATCGTTGCGTCGCACACTTGTACCGCAACAACGATGCAGCGTAATATTGAATAAGGAACCAGGAATGCTGAATTAACAAGTAAAATGCCACTAAGGCACAAAGACACTGAGAATCACTACATGCAATTTTCAAATTAACTCATTTTCACATTCTCACATTTCCGCAGCAGGTAATATCGAACAAGGAATATTGAATTAAGAAGTAAGATGCAGCCAAGAAAAGATAAAATTTTCAAATTGACACATTCTCACATCTCCACATTTCCACATTTTCAAATTATCAAATCCAACGCTACCAATACCGCAACGGGTTCCTCCGTGAATAAAAAATATACCGCTTCACATTCATCCAGAATGCAACGAACAGGTAAATAATGATGGGAGAGCCCATCGTTAGAAAGGAAATATAAATGAAGTATTTTCTGATCACAGAAGTGGCAATGCCCATTTTCTCACCTACAGCCGTGCATACCCCGAAAACATGCCACTCAATAAAGTGTTTCAAACGGTTCATAACGCTAAATTAAAAAGTTTTAAAACTAAAAACAAGCTTTTAAATACTGGCGCAGTTTCAGTAAATTTGCAAACTTCCAATTTGGAAATTTTGGAAATTTAAATTTTGTTGATTCTCAGTCACCCATCCTCTAAATTTCCAGGCCAGATTGGTTAATTTTCAAATCATCAAATTGACACTATGGCTTTCGACATTGAAATGATCAAAAAGGTTTACGGGAATTTCAGCAGCCGGGTAAATGCTGCCCGTACAGTAACCGGCAAACCCCTCACCCTCACTGAAAAGATCCTCTATGCCCACCTTTGGAACGGCGATCCTGCCACTGCTTATACCAGGGGAAAGGATTATGTAGATTTTGCGCCAGACCGTGTGGCCATGCAGGATGCAACTGCCCAGATGGCTTTGCTCCAGTTTATGCAGAGCGGCCGCGATAAAGTAGCGGTTCCTTCTACAGTTCATTGTGATCACCTGATCGAAGCCAAAGATAATAGTAAAGTGGACCTTGCCCGGGCTGTAAGCGAAAGCAGTGAAGTTTACGATTTCCTGGCATCTGTTTCAGAAAAATACGGAATCGGTTTCTGGAAACCGGGGGCCGGCATCATCCACCAGGTAGTGCTTGAAAACTATGCTTTTCCGGGCGGAATGATGATTGGAACCGATAGCCATACGGTAAATGCGGGCGGACTTGGCATGGTGGCGATAGGTGTAGGTGGTGCCGATGCCTGCGACGTAATGGCCGGTTTACCCTGGGAATTGAAAATGCCCAAACTGATTGGTGTTAAACTGACAGGTAAATTAAATGGCTGGACCGCCCCCAAAGATGTTATCCTGAAAGTGGCCGGTATCCTCACCGTAAAAGGCGGAACCGGAGCCATTGTTGAATATTTTGGCGAAGGCGCCACCAGTATGAGTTGTACCGGTAAGGGTACCATCTGTAACATGGGTGCAGAGATCGGGGCTACCACTTCTACCTTCGGTTACGACGAAAGCATGAGCCGTTACCTCAAAGCAACCGGCAGGGAAGAAATCGCTGCTATGGCCGACCAGATCGCACAACACCTCACCGGCGATCCCGAGGTTTATGCAAACCCTGAACAGTATTTCGACCAGGTGATTGAAATAGATTTGAATACCCTGGAGCCACACCTCAACGGGCCATTCACACCAGACCTGGCTACACCGATATCAAAAATGAAGGAAGTGGCTGTTGCCAACGACTGGCCGCTGAAAGTGGAGGTTGGTTTGATCGGTAGCTGTACCAACTCTTCTTACGAAGATATCAGCAGGGCCGTAAGTCTTGCCAAACAGGTTAAAGAGAAAGGACTGAAATTAAATTCAGAATTCACCATCACACCGGGTAGCGAGCAGGTTCGCTATACCATCGAAAGAGATGGATACCTCGATACGTTCAATAACATCGGCGCCACTGTTTTTGCAAATGCCTGCGGCCCTTGCATCGGTATGTGGGCCCGTGTAGGCGCTGAGAAAAAAGAAAGAAATACCATCGTTCACTCTTTCAACAGGAACTTTGCCAAGCGTGCCGATGGCAACCCGAACACACTTGCCTTCGTTGCTTCGCCTGAACTGGTAACAGCATTGGCCATTGCGGGAAGGCTCGACTTTAACCCCATTACTGATAAACTCACCAACGATAAAGGTGAAGAAGTTATGCTTGACGCACCAACCGGTTATGAGCTGCCTCCAAAAGGTTTTGCAGTTGATGATCCGGGCTACCAGGCTCCTTCTGCAGACGGAAGCAAAGTACAGGTGAAAGTTTCCCCAACAAGTCAGCGACTGCAGCTACTCGAACCTTTTGCTGCCTGGGAAGGTACAGACCTTAAAGGTTTGAAACTGCTTATCAAAGCAAAAGGAAAATGTACTACTGACCATATCTCTATGGCCGGTCCATGGTTGAAATTCCGTGGCCACCTCGATAATATCAGCAACAACATGCTCATAGGCGCTGTGAATTTCTTCAATGAAAAAACAGATTCAGTAAAAAACCAGCTTACCGGCGAATACGGACCGGTTCCTGCAACACAAAGGGCTTACAAAGCTGCCGGCATCGGAACACTGGTTGTTGGTGATGAGAACTATGGTGAAGGTTCATCCCGTGAACATGCGGCCATGGAGCCACGCCACCTGGGAGTAAGGGCTGTACTGGTAAAATCATTTGCCCGCATCCACGAAACCAACCTGAAGAAACAAGGTATGCTGGCGCTTACATTCGATAACAAAGCTGATTATGATAAGATCATGGAAGATGATACAATCGACATCATCGGGCTTACATCATTTGCTCCTGATACAAAACTTACGTTGGTATTAAATCACAGCGACGGAACCAAAGATCATATCCTGGTGAACCATACTTACAATGATCAACAGATCGAATGGTTCAAGGCCGGCGGTGCACTGAATATCATCCGTAGAGAATTCGAGAATAATAAGTAAGGAAATGTTGAATAATGAATTTTGAATGTTAAGTTGTAAGTGATCAAATGTTCAGGAAAATCTATCCGGCATTCATTTATAATTTAACATTCATAATTCACCATTTACTAATCACACCGCATCAAACCATACCTTCTTCCCATCGTTCCAGTCGCCGTTGTAGTTGATCGTTAACTCCTCTCCCGGCTTTATCACTTTCACTGTTTTTATAAACATCGTTTCTTCTTCAAAATCCATAAAATACTCACAGTTGCTTTTATAGCTGTGATTGTAAACCGGTATAATCCCCAATGCCATGCAGCATTGATCGTTTTCCTTACCCCATTCGAAAATATAATCGTGCAGCAGTGTTTTATCGAGATGCACCCGGTCATCTTTGCTCATTACAATAACAGGTGATATTTCAATCACCGTTCCTGCTGCGATCTTTTCTCTTGTAAAAACGCCTTTGCCTTTGTCGGCAGTTTTGTCGATATACAGATATGGCTTGATCATAGAAAATGTAAAATATATAATTTTCAATACTGATCGTAAAACTATTCCACCCTCCAGCTTTTCGCCTTCTGCATTTTACATTTATCATTTTACATTTAAAATCACGCTATTGAAGTAACTTGCAGCCCTAAATCTGCCAACAAGCCATGTCATTGGAACTGGAAGAAATACCGATGCAGCAACAGTTTGAGGAAGTGATCGCTTCCGAAGACAAACTGGCTATCCAGGATTTCCTGAATAACCAGAACATCAGCGACGTGGCCAACCTGATCTATGAGAATCCCGACTATGAAACACAGATCATAGCACATCTTTCCATTCACCGGGCAGCCAGTGTGTTTAAGATCCTGGATATTAACGAGCAGAAACGCATTATCAAAAACCTGCCGGCTTTCAAATCAGCAGAACTGCTGAACGAACTTCCTGCCGATGACCGTGTTGATTTTTTCGAGGAACTGCCCAACAGTACCGTGAGAGAACTCATCAAAACGCTTGATCCCGAAGAACGTAAAGTAACACTGGAGTTATTGGGTTATCCTGAAAACAGTGTAGGCCGTTTGATGACACCTGATTATGTTTACGTGTATGAAGGCAATACCGTAACACAGGTATTGGAAACGATACGTCGCTTCGGAAAAAATACCGAAACGATTGATGTGATCTATGTCATCAATTCAAAAGGTGAACTGCTGGATGATATCAGGATCAAAGACATCATTCTCGCTTCCCCTGATGCTAAAGTGAATGAGAGTATGGATGGCCGTTTCATTTCACTCAATGCAACCGACGACCAGGAAGTAGCCAGCGAAGCCTTCAAAATGAATAACAGGGTGGCCCTGCCGGTTATTGACGAACAGAATATCCTGCTTGGTATCGTAACCATTGATGACGTGCTCTGGGTTGCCACTGAAGAATTCAGTGAAGACATCCAGAAGATCGGGGGTACCGAAGCCCTTGATGAGCCATACCTTGACATCAGCATTTTAAAGCTGGTTAAGAAAAGAGCAGGTTGGCTGGTATTGCTCTTCCTGGGCGAAATGCTCACCGCAACAGCCATGCAATTCTTCCAAAAAGAAATAGAAGCGGCAACAGTACTGGCCCTGTTCATTCCTTTGATCATGAGCAGTGGAGGTAACAGTGGATCCCAGGCATCAACACTTATCATCCAGGCCATGGCGCTCGGTGAATTAACCATTGCCGATTGGTGGAAAGTAATGCGCAGGGAACTGATCTCTGGTTTCTTGTTGGGTGCGATCCTTGGAAGCATCGGCTTACTCCGCATCTTCCTCTGGCAGCAATTACACATCTTTGATTATGGTGAATACTGGAGACTCGTGGGCATTACCATATTTTTCTCCCTCATCGGCATCGTGCTCTGGGGCAGTATGATGGGTTCCATGCTTCCGATCATTCTTAAAAAAATGAAGCTCGACCCGGCCGCATCGTCAGCTCCTTTTGTGGCCACACTGGTTGACGTAACCGGTATCGTTATTTACTTCTCTGTGGCCTATTTCTTCCTCAAAGGAATCCTGCTGTAATATTGCTGTTCAGCCATTAACTGCTTTCAAGCATACTATTTGTTTTGTTTGCCCGTTTATGCTGCGCAGCAAGCTCATAAAACAAGCTTAAAACAGCTTTCAAAAGCCTTGTTTTCAGCATTATTTTCAATAATATTGTGCTTCGCTTTTAAATTAAATTATCAATTTTAACTATATGTGCGGAATCGTTGGATATACTGGACCGAAAGAAGCTTACCCCATCATCATTACCGGCCTCAAAAGGCTTGAATATCGTGGATACGACAGTACCGGTGTGGCCTTGCTTAACAGCGGACTGAAAGTTTATAAAAAGAAAGGACGTGTTGCTGAATTGGAAGAAACGATCGTTGGCAAGGATCTGCATGCCAATATCGGTATCGGCCATACCCGTTGGGCCACCCACGGCGAACCAAGCGACCGCAATGCTCACCCGCACACAAGTGCCAGTGGCAAACTGGCCATGATCCACAATGGTATCATTGAGAACTATGCACAGATCAAAAAAGAACTCCTCAATAAAGGCTACAGCTTCAACAGTGATACAGATACAGAAGTGTTACTGAATTTCATTGAAGACATTCAGAAGAATAACAATTGCGACCTCGAAGAAGCGGTTCGGGTTGCTCTCAAAAGGATCACAGGAGCGTATTGCATTTTGCTGATAGACGCTGATAATCCTGATACGATCATCGCTGCACGTAAAGGTAGCCCGCTCGTGATCGGCGTTGGCAAAGGCGAACATTTCCTGGGAAGCGATGCCAGCCCGATGCTGGAATACACCAAGGAAGTTGTTTATGTGAACGATTATGAACTTGCCATCGTAAAGCCCAATGAACTTATTCTCAAAAATCTCGGTAACGAAAAGATCACCCCATTCATTACCAAGCTTGATATGGAGCTGGCTGCCATTGAAAAAGGCGGTTATGATCATTTCATGCTGAAAGAAATATTTGAACAGCCAAGCACCATTCATGATTGCCTGCGTGGAAGACTCGATGCTTCTGCCGGCACCATCACCATGAGTGGCGTGCAGAACAATATTGAACATTTCAAAAAAGCACAAAGGATCATCATCGTTGCCTGCGGAACCAGCTGGCATGCGGGCCTCTGGGCTGAATATGTTATTGAAGAACTGTGCCGCATACCTGTGGAAGTTGAATATGCTTCTGAATTCAGGTACAGGAACCCGATCATCAATAAAGGAGACATCATCATTGCCATCAGCCAGAGCGGTGAAACAGCCGATACACTTGTTGCCATTGAAAGAGCCAAAGAACAAGGTGCTATCATTTTCGGTATCGTGAATGTAGTGGGCTCTTCCATTGCAAGGATCAGCGATGGTGGTGCTTATACACATGCCGGCCCCGAGATCGGTG
>JAFDXA010000368.1 GCA_018268185.1 Bacteroidota bacterium | reverse complement strand
CAGGTTACTAAATCGGTTGTTTTCTTTATTATGGTCAAGGTGTGCGACTGTTAAAACAACCTTGCTGCCCGTTTCAGGATGAGGAATATAATTTTCAGCACCACATTTTTCACACTTGTTGCCGGCACGGTTAAACCTTATAAGTTTTGAAATCAACCGCCATTTTGGATGATATTTTTTGTAGTCTATTGGCATACATTAACTATGGCATGAACAATTAAATGCAGGGGTGATATTTTTTAAATCGTAATCTTTAAAAAGGTTGTTTACGGCAATGTTTTTTAATTGCTCATACGATATATTTTTGAAATAAGTTCCGCCGGCTTCCTTTTCATCTTTTATCCATTTATCGGCCAGCTCGGGGAAGGATTTTAAAATTGAAATAATAGCGTTTTGACCCTTCAAAAAGCATAAATCACAATTGCCAAGTATGTGAGGAATTTCAAGATTGTACTTTTTTTGGCTCCAAAAATTATTTACATTCTCCTTTGTTATTTTTCTTTGATCCAGGGGGAAAAATGCCTTATATTTTTTCCATCGAGCATCATAATTTAAAATTCTACTTTGTTCATCGTGTCTAAAACCTATGAGGTTTTCACATTCAGTTATACCGATGCTTAATAAATATTTTCTAGCAGTTTTTATTTTTAGATGCTTTGTGCAGTAGCGCATCACAAGGTTAGGAACGGTTCCATAACCTTCATTTTGCAACATTCCTTCCCATCCGCCGGGGTATGTTACGCGGGTAACTGGAATCTTTTCGTATTTTTCAAAATCATTGATAAACTTATATGTTGCCGGATGTTCTCTAGTTGTATCGGTAAATAAAACAATATCCCCCGGTTTATATTCTATAAGTGCCATTAATGCACTGCTTTTGCCGCCGCTAAAATTTATTACACGTTGCATAATTATTTTTATTTTAAAATGGAAGTTTTGCGTATCTCGTGAAAAGTGAATTTTTCGTGTCTTTGTTTAAGTGAACGGCCCAGCCTTTAATTGGGTTGTGAGTCCATTCAAAACGATAGCTTATTTGCTCATAACCCAAACTTTTTAAGGCAATACCAACGTTGCGCTCTTTCAATACCTGGTTAAAAGTTTCCTGTTTTATAAAATCTCTTATCGCTGTAGATGGTGCAATGTGTGTAGCGGGGTGCTTATCATTTGGAACGCTGAAATATTGCGTGATGTATTCGTGTTCCTGTGTTACGTGCTTAAAGTCTTTGTTATTATCTTCCAGCTCTGCAATATCTTCAGAACTGATCCAGTAAATAAAATTTTTGTCGTTGAAAAGATTAAACGCCTCCGCCCAAACATCATCCATTTTTATTTTTTTGTAATCGGCTTTTATATCGAGTACTTTAAAACACAAGTAGCGGCGACTTCCTGAACTGTCGGTTAAAAAATCTTCATCGTTTGTTGAGGCCATGAAATTTGCAACCCTTATGCCTGTTGCCTCTAGTCTGCCATAAGGGCGGCGGCCCTTAATGTGTGGCAGGGTTATTAATTGTTTCATCGTGTTAGCATCGGCCTTGTTTAACCCCTTTATTTGCTCTTCAATGTTTATTAAAAAGTATTCTGCCAACTTCCAAATCGTGTCAGATTTTTTGCCTAGATCAAGCTCACCCGTATAAATGTAATCGGGGTATAATAACCGGGGGCAAAGGTTTTCCAACCACGTTGTTTTGCCTTTTCCCTGTCCGCCAACCAGGGTTAGGCACGTATGGTTTTGGCAACCGTATGGGGTTAAAGAATTTGCAACACTCGCAACGATCCATTTTTTGAAATATTTTTTAAAAGCTTTATCGTTGTGAGTTTTTAAAGTTTCTGCGAGTTTGTCAATTGCGCCGGTCGGTTTTTTCTTTCCTACCCTTTGCATATATTCAACAATGGGGGAGTAGGTCGGTGTATATTCAGAAAAAAGAAAAGGATAAATATTTGCAGGGGTGCAGCTTTTGAATCCCTGCAACCCCATGTTTAAACTCATTGTATTGAGTTTTTCGTCTTGCAAAACTTCATACTCTGTTTTGCTTCCTGAATCCCTCCAAAGGATGCGAGTTTTTACAATATCTCGTTTAAACTCATATTTGGTTGTGAGGTATTCCCACATTGTTTTTAAATGGTTGTAATTTGGGGCTTCGCTTTTGCTCATCAGTTAGTTTTTAAAGCATATCTATTATGCGGGTTCTGTAGCCGGTTAAATTGTTTAATTGATGTTGCAGATCATTGGCCTTTATTCTGAATTTCTGCAACGCTTCCATTTCTTTTTGCATAGCTTTAAAAAGGTTGTTGCTATGCCCGAGTAGTTCAATGATGAGATCATATTTTTTATTAGCTTTCTCAAGGTTGATAAGTAAAAATTTATAATCCTGGTTGCTTGCTTTGCGCTCTTCTATCAATGCTTCAACCTGTTTTAACTCTTCATCCCATGTGTTGAGCATGGCAACCACATTGCGGTAAACTTGTTCGTATTGTTCAGCCTCCCAAAACATCGATTATTCGTTGAGTAAAATGTTAAATTGGTATGCTAATTCTTTGCGAAGCTCTTCACATTCGTTGCCATTGTAAAAGCACTCTAGGAGGCTATCGGTATGGTTGGCATTGTCATTGATAAACATTGCATCCGATAAGGCTGCGTTAATCTCTGCACGATAAGCACCTAAAGCACGGGCAATGAGCAGGGCCTGAAATTGATTGAGGGCAATATTTTTAACCGGTTGGCTCATATTGTTACAATAGTTTCGGCCCTGTCATTGCTTATATTTTCTTTTAATAAAAAAAACATCCTGTAGGCAGATTGTAATCTAGTTTCTATTATTAGAAACCTTATAGTTTCGTTGCCAATAGCTTTATTTTTCAACTTTTCATTTTTTAAAATGAGTTCGCTGATTTCATTAATACAATCTGTTAAATGGTCTTTGTATTTTTTTTGGGGCATATCAAAAAAGGTTTAGGGGGTTGTTGTGTGTGAGGTGTAAGGTTGTTACATTGTCCTTCATGGTGCAACTTTCACGAATGAAATTTATTACTTGCTCATCGTGGGTGGTTACGATAATATCAGGGATTTCATGTTTTTTTTCTACCCCCTCCCCGGTGTACAGTATTGCATTTTGTACGTTCACAATTCTTTTCAAAAAAGGCAAATCAGTTTCATTGGCGTTAAGCATAACAATCAAATAAAATCTTGATCCTTTTTTTATATATTTTAAAGCATTTAGAAAAGATGAAAAATTTAATTCAGGACTTAGAACAATGCACTCCCCAATATTTATTTTTCTTCTAAGCCTAATATTCAGAATCATAAATGATGTATCTAATTTTCTATGCTTTGTTATAAAAAGTATGCTATTCATAAAATCATTTTTGATTTTTGAAAATTTTGTTAGTGCCGAATAGTTTCATAGTTGCAAAACACATTCTTACATCAAAAAAATGAAAGCCAACGGTCGTATTACAGATAACTTCTACCATTGATACCGTAACCTCTTCACCTAATTCATGGGTTAACCATTGGGCCGTAATGAGCTGCCCGAGTGCGTACTTTTCTGCACCGTATTTTTCAATAATTAGTTCTTTGAGGTTGTAAAATGGTTTTCCGCTCATAGCTTATGCAGTTTGTTTTAACAAACTT
>JAFDXA010000367.1 GCA_018268185.1 Bacteroidota bacterium | reverse complement strand
GTCATGCCATATTCTGAATGTACTTCTGTAATCCCTGCAAGTTCCATTAATGTGCTATGAACTTCAGAACGGATAAGTTCCTCTTTTCTTCCTTTCATGCCACCGGTTTCCATGATGATAGTGTTCGATAATTTCATCGGGTAGGCAGTAAAAAAATCAATGAGCGCATAAGTTACCCCGATCAATATCGTTTGTTGTTGCCGCTGTTCATTTTCGAGTAAGGTCTGCTGTAGTTTTTCGAAATCGTAGAGGTAAAATCCGCTTTTTGGATGATGGCTGGCCTGGATGAGTTCATTCACCATCCATACCAACGAAGAATTATTTCGTTCGAGGTAGGAGGGTAGAAGTCCGATGATACAATAGTTGCCGGCATCGCCATAGAAACTCTTGAAGCAGGTCATGAAACTTTCCCGGTATATATTGGCATCTTTTACAAAATGCCGGCTATTGACAGTGCCTGTTGTTCCACTGCTTTCAAAAATAACGGAAGGGTTAAAAACAGTGGTTTTTACTTCATGTGTTTTAAAGAACCGGATGGGCAGAAAAGGGATATTGGCCGGATGTTTAACAGCTGATGGATCAATATGTATGGCATTGCAGTACTGCCTGTAAATATCATTGTTATCATATTGATAGTGGAAAATTTCCAGGGCCAGGTCATCAAAACCGGAAGCAGATGCAGCGAAGGGCCTGCCCGGGTCATCTATATGTTGTGTTAAGAATGTCATCCGGCTGCAAAGTTGTGTTATTTGCACGGGATATATGAAGGTCAATCATTAAATTTGACTATCAATCTGCAAATATGAAAGTAAAGATATTGTTGGCCTGTGTTATTGTTGTCCTTGCTGCCTGTAATAAAGATAAATTCACTACTGAGCCACAGATCAAGTACAAATCGCTCAGTCCGAATATATGCTCTTCAACCGTGCTGAACCCACAGAGTCCGCAAATTCCCCGCCTTACCATCAGCGTTACCGATTCAGAAGGCGATCTTGGCATAACCGGCTCCGATACCGCACGCATTTATATCAGGAACCTGCTTACCAATAGTATCGATTCATTTGATTTTCCGGATCTGAATGCAACTTCAAAACCTAATTTCAAAGGTGATGTAGAGGTTAATCTTTTCAATGCATTGGAGTGCCGGTCTTCTGGCCCGCCCAGGCCAAGAACCGATACTACTTATTTTGAAGTTTACATCAAGGATTTTGAAGGAAACAAAAGCAATGTGATCAAAACCGATGATCCACTCTTTTATATCTGTGAGTAATGAAGTGGCTTAACTTCATCCTGTCTCATTCCATTTTCATTTCAATCTGTGCTTTTGCACTTTGTATGCAGTCATTCCAATTGCTGCATATTGCCGCCAACTACACCATACCGACCCTGGTATTTTTTGCAACACTGGGCAGTTATAATTTCTACTGGCTTATCAGTAAATATTATTTCGCCCCGAAAACAGGCCTGTTAACATTTCTCCGGCAAAATGCCATGAATGTTGTTTTCCTGCTGCTGGCATCAGTGGGGATTTTATTCTGCCTTTTTACAGAAAGGCATTTGTTGCCAGAAATACTGGTTTCCGCAGGGCTTACTTTGTTGTACAGTGTTCCGCTGTGGCCCGGCTCCAGGCCTGCTTACTTTAAAAAAGCAGGGTTTGTAAAAACGGTATTGCTCGCATTCACCTGGACTTATGTTACGGTTGTTATTCCTGCAGGTGAAGGTATATGGATCCACACAACGCCGGCATTGTTATTGTTCACGGCACGTTTTCTTTTTATGCTGATGTTGTGTATTATTTTTGATTCAAGGGATGCGGCCGTTGATAAAATGAGGTCATTGCACAGCCTCGCAACAGCTGTTACGAAGAAAACCCTGGGCATTATCATGGCACTGGTGTTTGCCTGTTATGTTGCTACAGGGGTTGTATTGCGGTATTTCTTTGATGATAGGCCTCAACTGGTTGCTTTCCTGTTAACAGGTATCATTGTTTTGCTGGTTTACCGGCTTTCGTTGAAAAAACAGGGTTATGTTTTTTATTATTTCTGGGTAGACGGGTTGATGCTGATATCGGCATTGGCAACATACATTGCAGCTGCATTCTGACCTGATTTTTATTTTCAGTATGCTGATTATGGGTTAATTTGCCGCCGTAAAAATTTCAACATGGCAAAAGCAAGAAAGAAATCTATCCTGGGCTCTGCTTCCTACGATTTTCTTAAGAATTATATCAACAATGCATCACCTACGGGTTTTGAGAGCAGTGGACAGAAATTATGGATGAAATACCTCCAGCCATACGCTGATGAATTTTTTACCGATCCTTACGGAACAGCTGTGGCTGTAATCAATCCCTCGGCTTCTTTTAAAGTGGTTATCGAGGCGCATGCTGATGAGATCAGCTGGTTCGTAAACTATATTTCCCCCGAAGGCCTCATCTACCTCAAGCGCAATGGCGGCGTTGATCACCAGATCGCTCCTTCAAAAAGGGTATTGATCCACGGCAAGAAAGGACTGGTTAAAGCTGTATTCGGCTGGCCTGCCATTCATACAAGATTGGGGGCTGATAAAGAAACACAACCGAAGGTAGACAACCTGTTTCTCGATTGCGGCGCCCGTTCAAAAAAAGAAGTGGAAGCGCTCGGTATTCATGTTGGTGCGGTTGCAACTTATGAAGAAGGCTATGATGAACTGGCCAATGGATACCTTATCGGCCGTGCGTTCGACAACCGCATCGGCGGTTTTATGATCGCAGAAGTTGCCAGGTTGCTGAAAGAAAATAAAAGGAAACTACCTTATGCATTGTACGTTGTAAATGCAGTGCAGGAAGAAATCGGACTCCGTGGTGCAGAGATGATTGCCCGGCGTATAAAACCTGATGTGGCCATCATTACGGATGTTACACACGATAGCACCACGCCGATGATCAATAAACTTGTAGAAGGAGATTGTGCCTGTGGTAAAGGCCCGGCGCTTTGTTATGGTCCTGCAGTACACAACAAGCTGCTCGATCATGTTCAGCAGGCTGCAGATAAAGGAAAGATACCGGTGCAGTTAAGAGCAGTGAGCAGGAGTACAGGAACTGATACGGATTCTTTTGCGTATGCAAACGATGGTTGCCCTTCTGTGCTCATTTCAATACCCTTGCGCTACATGCATACTACTGTTGAGATGCTGCACAAAGACGATATCGAAAATACGGTGAAGCTGATCTATGAAAGCCTTCTCAGCCTAACTCCCAAAACAAACCTGAGTTATTTTAAATAAAGAGATGGTAGATCATAATGGCAAATACCTGCGGTTGTTCGGAACCATTTTCTTTACAGTGATTGGATTCCTGCTCGCTATTGTACTGCTGTTGCTGGGTTTCAGATTTTTATTTGGCTTGCTGAATTATGTGCCCTGGCTGCTTTACATTTACATGCTTTGTTTCCTGTTTCTGCCAGCGGCTTTGTTTGTTCCGGCCTACCTGGTTTATTTTAAACGAACACTTACACATCCAAATAAGCCGGTTAGATGGTTCTCACTTGCTGTCTTCAGCATTGCTATTGCAGCGCTGCTTTTCTTTCTTACAAAAGATCTTTTCCGTTTCTTCAATCATCCTGATTTTGAAATATGGAATTACAGCAGCTATGATAAGATATTCCTGGTGGTTAATGTGGCCTGCTTTTTCATCATAGGCGTGATTCAGGCTTTAACTACCGAAAAGGAGAAAGACTGGCACGAAAGAAGCGGGATCAAATAGTAATTAAGAAAAGTACTTTACTTGTATTCATACTGAACACTTCCCATAAGCTTCCTTTCTTTTGTATAACATTTTTCGCTGGAGCGAAGGCCGTTGGAGTATGTATAGCGCCATACATAGTAGTTGGTACCACCTTCTTCGGTGCTGGTCATCTGTGAAATATTGCCGGCATTGTTGTATTCGAACTGGTAATCGGGTAATAGTTTAGTGGTATACTCTGTAGAATGAACAACATCTGTTAACCTGTTCTTTTCATCATAGTAATAATAATACTTGCGGCCCGTTTTTGAGTCCTTTTCAATGGCTACATTATTGTGCTCATCAACCTGGAACAGCATCACAGCGCTGTCTGTACGGTTTTTTATCCTTGTCATCTTAACCGGGATACCTGAACTGTTGTATTCATAGATATGCTCTTCCAGGATCTCGTTGGCAAAATCATCGTCAGAAGATTTTACAGAAGAAAGTATGCTCCTGATCCTGCCGGCCTCATCATAAGTATATGTATTAACGGAAAGGGAAATGGTAGAACTGTCTGTTGTGCCGAGTATCTTACCTTCTTTGTCAAAAGTGGACGTAAACAGTGATGATCCTGAAATGTCCGACCTGGTGAATAGTTCTGCTTTCCTGTAATCCTTCGATATTTTTTTCTCGCAGAAGAAACCCTCGCTCTCGCTGCCATCGTCTTCAAAACTCCTGATCACCACAGAACGAACCTTGTTTTCCCGGAAAAGAGCCATCTCTTTCTGGAGCTGGAGATTGCTCACAATATCCCTGTAATAATATTGTGCAGACAGGGATTGGCAGATGAAAGCGGCAGTAAGTGCAAGAAGAAATGTTTTTTTCATTAATATCCAGATTTCAAATTATTTTCAAAGTTAGACAGTAAACAGGGGCATTAACCCACATGCGCCCAAACTTTATTATTTTTAACAAAATTAACGGCCTTGAGTCATTTTAAAGAAAGATCAGAAAAAAATTGCCTCAATTGCGGTACAGAGGTAAATGGAAGGTATTGTCATGTGTGCGGGCAGGAAAACATTGAACCCAAGGAAACCGTATGGCACCTGGTTACACATTTTTTCAATGACATCACCCATTTTGATGGTAAATTCTTCAGTACGCTAAAATACCTTATTACAAAACCCGGCTTTTTGTCGGCTGAATACATGAAGGGGAGAAGGAACAGTTATCTTAATCCCATACGCATGTATGTTTTCACTTCTGCCTTCTTTTTCCTGATCTTTTTTTCATTCTTTAAAGTAAAAGAAAATAACCTCGGTACAACCTCTGTAAATGGAAAAACTACAGAGCAGATCGAAAAAATGGATTCTCTTACTTTTGATAAGTTTACCCGGGCAATAAATGAAGAAGATAAGGATACCAGTATGCCCATGACCAG
>JAFDXA010000366.1 GCA_018268185.1 Bacteroidota bacterium | reverse complement strand
TTCAGTCACTATTCTCCTGCACCAAACAACATTGCAGAAGAAGTGATCGCGAAAGCAAAAGGAAAGATCAAAGTTGAAGAGTAATCTCAATGAATAATTGAAAGTTCTCCATGTATAAAAAGCCCTGCCTGTAAAGGCGGGGCTTCTTTATAATATTGAATGATGAACAAGGAATGGTGAATCATGATAGGGGAGTGTAAACATGGTACAGCCGGTTTTTCTTGTTTTATATTCATTATTTTACATTCATTATTCATCAGCCTTGAAACAGCCAACTGCCAATAAGGGAAAATTGCACAAAGTACTGAGCCTTGCCTTTGGCCTGTCGGTTTCATTTGCAGGCATAATAGGTTTGGGTATTTTCCGTACGCCGGGTGAAGTGGCTGAAAAGATCGGCAACCCAACTGTGTTTATTTTGTTGTGGATCGCAGGCGCTGTATATGCTATGATCGGCGTTTTTTCTGTGGCAGAACTGGGAGCGATGATACCACGTTCGGGAGGGCCTTATTGTTTTGCAAGAAGATCTATGGGGCCTTTACCGGCATTTATCATTGGCTGGGGCGATTATCTTTCGTGGAGCGCCGGAGATGCGGCTTTCCTGATCATACTGTCAGAATATTTACTCCTGCTTTTCCCTTCCATGGGTACCTGGGCCAAAATTATTCCACTCTTGTTTACTTGCCTGTTTGCGTTACTGCAATGGCAGGGTGTGCTTTGGGGCGCCCGGCTACAAAAAATAGCAGCGCTTGTGAAAGCAGTTTTTATGCTGGCACTGATCATCATTTTTTTTACAGTTAATCCCAGGCATCCAGAGCTGGTGAATTATACATTGAGTTCAGCACCGGTTACTTTTTCGGCTATTATGATCGCTTTACAGAGCATCATTTATACTTACGATGGCTGGCATTATCCTACTTATTTTTCAGAAGAGATCAGCAACCCGGCCAAATTACCAAAGGCCATGATACGAGGCGTGCTGATCGTAAGCGTAACTTATCTTATTTTATTTTTCGCCATGATGCATATCATGCCGGTAGCATCCATGGCGGGAGAGAAGCTGGTGATCGGCAAAGTGGCGCAGATTGTATTGGGTGATGCGGCAGGCAAACTGGTAAATCTCATCGTTATTATTTTCATCATCAGTTCTATGAACCTGGATTATATGATCGGTTCCCGGATATTGTATGCGATCAGCAGCGATAAACTGGGCGTAAACAAAGCAGCTACGGTAAACAAGGGTGGAACTCCCAATATTGCTTTATTCATCACCTGGGCCTCAATCGTATTTTTTACGGTAACAGGTAGTTTTGATTTTCTGATCAGCGTATTGTCGATCATTTTTGTATTTACCTACAGCATGCTCTTTTTATCGGTGATCCTGCTGCGAAAAAAAGAACCTGAATTGCACAGGCCATACAAGGCATGGGGTTATCCTTATACAACGATCTTTAGTTTTATAGCCTCGATAACTTTTTTGGGTGCTGTGGTTAAAGGTGATCCCAAAAACAGTTTGTATGCATTGTTGCTGATGATGTTCTGTGTACCGGTTTATTTTTTGCTGAAGGCGATTAATAAAAGTTGATTTGATGATGTGAAAATTTGAAAATGAAGAAATGAAACTTTACAAAACTTGAATTCTTGCATCATCACATTTACACATCTCCACAGTTTCACATTATCAAACCGTTCCTTCCCATTCTTTATAAAACTGCTCCAGGTATGCTTCCATGAACAGGTGGCGTTCGGCAGCCATAGCTTTTCCGGTGTTGGTATTCATCCTGTCTTTGAGCAGTAAAAGTTTTTCGTAGAAGTGATTGATGGTTGGGGCTGAACTTTTTTTGTAGGCTTCTTTGCTCATGTTCATATCGGGTTTTATTCCGGGGTTGAATAGTTCCCTGTTCTTGAATCCGCCATAATTAAATGCCCGGGCAATGCCAATGGCTCCCAATGCATCCAGCCGGTCGGCATCCTGTACTACTTCAAGTTCAGGCGATGAAAAAGCCTGGGAGAAATTACCGCCTTTGAAAGAAATGTTCCGGATGATGTTTTCAATATGTAGAATAATATCTTCCGGTACACTCAAGGATTCCAGGAATGTTCTGGCTTTTTGTGGACCTGTTTCTTCATTGCCATCATGAAACTTGGCATCAGCAATATCGTGCAGCAGAGCGCCCAGTTCAACAACGAACAGATCAACGGGTTCTGCGGATGCTATTCTGCGGGCATTGTTGTAAACCCTTTCAATATGCCACCAGTCGTGGCCACCTTCGGCTCCTTGTAAAGTTTGCTTAACGAACGCTATGGTTTTAGAAATGATCGCTTGCTTGTTCATGTGTGCAATATAGCGTTAAACGTAGAACGATCAACGTTTAACGTTAATGCAGCACTTTCAGGTTGAATCCTGTTTTAACAAGGAACGTTGCGCCGGGTTGTATTTTAAGGCTGCGGCAAACGGCATTGGAATTTACAACCGGGTAACGGGGAACGCCGGAGTTGATCGTTACATTGCTGTTGCCATCCGGAACGACACCTGAGTTCCAGTTAAGCGGATCTTCCCAGGCAGTACTAACGGCGCCTGTCCAGGCTACCGGCACAGGCCTGTTGCTTACAACGGTGATCTG
>JAFDXA010000365.1 GCA_018268185.1 Bacteroidota bacterium | reverse complement strand
TCAGGATCAAGTACCATGATGCCGCTGTGATCAGCTCCAAGCCCGATTTCATCCTGTGCACAGATCATGCCCTGGCTTTCCACGCCCCTGATCTTTGCTTTTTTTATGGTAAAAGGTTCCCCGCCAACCGGGTAAAGCGTGGTGCCGATGGTGGCAATGATCACTTTCTGACCGGCAGCTACGTTGGAAGCGCCGCAAACGATCTGTAAGGCATCTCCATCGTTGATATTAACCTTCGTAAGTTTAAGTTTGTCTGCATCCGGGTGCTTTTCGCAGCTAAGCACTTCACCCACAACAAGGCCACGCCACCCGCCTTTGATATCTTCTACCTTCTCCAGGCTTTCAACCTCCAGTCCAATCGATGTAAGGATTTTCGAGAGTTCTTCCGGGTCTGATCTTTCCGGCAGGTAATCACTTAACCAATTATACGAAATCGTCATGTATCCACTTTATTTTAAGCAACAAAGATAATTGTTTGCGACCGATCATTTTGATTGATAATACCATGAAACAGAAACTACTTATTCGGGTTGGTTTTTGCAAATGAAAAAAAAATAACCCCGGTGTAAAAAAGAAAATGAACAGCCCTGTTTATGTGTATAAACTAGATGAATTTGAAAGCAGGCTGAAACTTAGATGTGCAATAACATGTGGAAAACCAGTTAATAAGCTAATTTTGCCTGTGGGTAGCCGGTGGGTAATCTGTGATAGAAAGTTGATAACAGGTTTTGAGGAATTGGGTGAAGGCCTTTTGATTTTACCTTAGCCACCCGGCTGATGAAAAACCCGGTAAACAGTATTTACCAGGTCAACTCCAGGAAACCTGCTACAGGTTGCCGTTATGTTGCCAACCGGCTTTATCATTTAACCCCTAACCGCTAACGATATTGACAACATGGATCTGACCAATTTAAATAAAGACAGGAAATTAAGACGCAAAGCAACCGCTGACCTTGGATCAATGGTATTCGGGAAAGTGCCACCACAGGCGAAAGAACTTGAAGAAGCCATTCTCGGAGCCATCATGCTCGAGAAAAGCGCTTTTGATACGGTAGTTGAAATATTAAAACCTGAATGCTTTTATGTAGAGGCGCATCAACGCATTTACAAAGCCATGCAATCGCTTGCCATCAAAAGTTTACCGATAGACCTGCTTACAGTTGTAGAAGAACTTAAGGTTCGTGAAGAACTTGATTTTGTGGGAGGTCCTTACTATGTTACCAAACTCACAAATGCAGTTGTATCTGCTGCGAATATAGAGGCGCATTGCCGCATCGTTCTGCAGAAATTCATACAACGTGAGTTGATACGTATCAGTGGTGAGATCATCGGGGAAGCGTATGAAGACAGTACAGATGTGTTTGATATGCTTGATGACGCAGAAAGTAAGTTGTTTGAAATAACCAACAATCACCTTCGTAAGAACTTTGACAGCATAGATACCGTGTTGGTGAAAACCATCCAGCGGATAGAAGATATGCGTAACCGGCAGGAAGATATCACCGGTGTACCTACAGGGTTCAATTCACTCGACAGGGTTACTTATGGCTGGCAACCCACAGATCTTATCATCCTGGCAGCAAGGCCATCCGTGGGTAAAACGGCATTTGCACTGAACCTTGCCAGGAGTGCTGCTATGCATCCGACCAAACCAACAGCAGTAGGTTTCTTTAGCCTGGAGATGAGCAGCGCCCAACTTGTACAACGTATACTCAGCGCCGAAAGTGAAATATGGCTTGAAAAAATTGCACGTGGTAAACTGGAAGAACATGAAATGAAACAGCTTTACAAACGCGGCATCGAAAAACTCAGTAAAGCTCCCATCTTCATTGATGACTCTGCAGCGCTGAATATTTTTGAATTGAGGGCCAAATGCAGGAGGCTTAAGAACAAACATAATATCGGACTGATCCTGATAGATTATCTCCAGCTGATGAGCGGAAGCGCAGACCGCAACAGCAACCGTGAGCAGGAGATCAGTAAGATATCACGCGACCTCAAAGGGCTGGCAAAGGAATTACAGGTGCCGATCATTGCATTGTCGCAGTTAAGTCGTGAGGTTGAGAAAAGGAAAGAAGGTAATAAGATGCCACAGTTGAGTGACCTGCGTGAATCAGGCGCCATCGAACAGGATGCGGATATGGTTATGTTTCTCTACAGGCCGGAATATTATGATATAACGGCCAATGAATTCGGTGAGAACAATAAAGGAGAAACACACGTTAAGATCGCCAAGCATAGGAATGGTAGCCTCGAAACAGTTAAGCTGAAAGCATTGTTGCACATTCAGAAATTTGTGGAAGAAGAAGGCAATGATTTTGATCCCGGCCTTCCGGCTGGTGGTAATTGGCGCCCTGTTAACACAAGTGGCGGAGGTGGTGCCGATGAAGCCCGGATGTACATTCAAAAAGGCAGCAAGATGAATGATGGAGAGTTTGATGATGATGCGCCCTTCTGATCATTACACGCAAATTGATAAAATATATTAAGGTTAATGGAGAATGAATTTTAGATTTGTTCTCCATTGTTTTTTATGGCACTTCCTTTTTTCTTCAGTGATGAAATCGTTACAGGAACAAAACACTTTGTTCTGAATGAGGATACTTCAAAACATATCGTACAGGTGTTGCGTATGCAAAAAGGAGAGGAGTTGACGCTTACAGACGGCGTTGGCAACCTCTATCATGCATCGGTGGCTGATGATAACAGGAAACGTTGTGCCGTTGATATCAGGTCGGAAGTTCATGTGGCCCGCCCGGCTGTTTCTGTCAGCATTGCCATTTCGCTTTTAAAGAATGCAAGCAGGTTCGAATGGTTCCTGGAAAAAGCAACAGAACTTGGCGTAACAGAGATCATTCCGCTCATTTGTGAAAGAACAGAGAAACAACATGCCCGTATGGATCGTATGCAAGGGATATTGGTGAGCGCCATGTTGCAATCCCAGCAATCCTGGCTTCCGGCATTGAGAGAACCTGTAAGGTTCAATAGCCTGCTGGAAAAAAACTTTGATGGCATGAAACTGATCGCACATTGTGAAGAAGATACAGCCAAAAACCAGTTGGCAGAAGTTTTGGCGGAGGGCAAAGGAAGTAAAATAATTTTAATTGGCCCTGAAGGCGATTTTACAGGCAAAGAAATAAAGCTTGCGTTGGATCATGCGTTTATACCGGTGGCGCTTGGCAATACAAGGCTTCGTACCGAAACAGCAGGAATTGCAGCGGCTACATTGATGTGCCAGGTTTAATGGGCACTATCGTCGCTGTAATTGTTTTTAGTTTCATCTTCCAGTACAGGTTCATTTAGCCGCACAACCCGGGCATTCATTCGTTTTCTCATCAGCATATTCAGCAACTCTACGATGAAAGAGAACGCCATTCCGAAATAGATATAATTTTTCAGGTGAAGTTCGTGGGCTTTTTCTGCATCCCAGCCTTCAATAATAAGACTGATACCAATCATTACCAGGAAGGAGAGCGCCAGCATTTTAAGTGTGGGATGCTTGTGAATGAATCCTGCAATTTTCGGACTGAACATGAACATGATGAACATGGCGATCACTACAGCTGCGATCATGATCTCTACGTATTTTGCAGTTCCGCCGGCAGTTATGATACTGTCGAAAGAAAATACAGCATCTATTAAAATGATCTGTCCAACAGCTTGTCCCAAAGACATCGGTTTCTGATTTTTTGACGCCAGGTTGGGATCTTCACCTTCCAGTTTGTGGTGAATTTCCATCACCGATTTGTAAATGAGAAAGAGCCCGCCACCCAGCATCACAAGACTGGCAAGGTCGAAACCTTTACCAGCGATGGTAAAGATCGATTTTCCTTTCTGCGATAACAACCAACCCAGTCCCATCAGCAACAGGCTTCTTGAAATGATACCGGTTATCATCCAGATGGTTCTTGATTTTTTTTGATCTTTGGCATCTTTCAGCCTGTTCATGATGATGCTTACAAAGATCACATTATCGATCCCCAATACTACTTCCAGTAAAACCAACACAAAAAAGCTGATGATGCTTTCTGATGTAAAAAGATGTTCCATTGTATTCGGCTGTTAATTGCCAGCTGCAGGTTTTTTTAAATTCAGGGCTGCAAGATAATCAGAAATATTTTTCACGATCGAAGGACCTTCATAAATGAAGCCCGTCCATACCTGAACGAGAGACGCCCCTGCTTTGATCTTTTCGGCTGCATCAGCACCGGTGAAAATACCGCCGCTGGCGATAACAGGAATGCGCCCATTTGTTTTTTGAGCGAGGTAAGCCACAACTTCCGTGGATCTTCCACGCACAGGTAACCCACTCAATCCGCCTGCACCGATATTGCCGGCGATTGCTTTTGAGCTGTTGCCCAGTTTGGTTCTGTCGATCGTTGTATTGGTAGCTACAATGCCATCAAGTTTTATTTCGAGTGAAAGATCTATTACATCGTCAATCTCTTCCTTGCTGAGATCAGGAGCGATTTTCAGTAAGATCGGTTTCGGATGATCATAATCTTTATTTAACGATTGCAGATTGGTTAGAATTTTTCTAAGAGAATCTTTTTCCTGTAAGGCCCTGAGGCCGGGAGTATTCGGACTGCTGACATTCACCACAAAATAATCTACATAGGGATGCAATGCTGTGAAGCATTTTTCATAGTCAGTCCAGGCATCTTCGTTAGGGGTTATTTTATTCTTCCCGATATTTCCGCCGATGATCATGCGGTGGCCGTTAACCGACTTATCCTGCTCCTTCCATTGCTTCAGCCTTTCTGTTATCGCAGCCACACCGTCATTGTTGAATCCCATCCTGTTTATAAGCGCTTTATCAGCAGGCAGGCGAAACAAACGGGGTTTATCATTGCCATCCTGCGGCAAAGGCGTTACAGTACCGATCTCTACATAACCAAAACCCAATAGCTGCAGTTCAGAAAGGTATTTTGCATTCTTATCAAAACCAGCTCCAAGGCCAACCTTGTTAGGGAATTCGATATTAAATACAGAATACGGGTCTTTGATTTTAGGCTGAAAACAATAGCGAATGATTGGTTTAACAAAAGGAAACCTGCATACAACCCGGAATGTGTTCATTGAAAAATAATGCACCCGTTCCGGATCAAAGAGGAAAAGAAAACTTCGGAGCAGTTTATACATGGTGCTGCAAAAATAAGCATAGGAAACGGGCATTTTGTTCCCGGGATCTTTATAGGCAATAGTGCAGCTACGATATTGGAATTAGTTTTTCCGTTTCAATTCTAAATAATAACTTTGGTTGATAAAGTTGCATAAACAACTAATACAATTTTTCTATGCAGGAAGCATATATAGTAGGAGGATACCGTACGGCGGTAACCAAAAGCAAGAGAGGTGGATTCAGATTTACCAGGCCGGATGATCTTGCTGTGAATGTAATCAAAGGATTGCTGGCAAGTATGCCGCAACTGGATCCTTTAAGGGTTGATGATGTAATTGTGGGCAACGCGGTGCCGGAAGCCGAGCAAGGCTTGCAGGTTGGAAGGATCATAGCCGCAAGGGCTGTGGGTTTTCATGCAGCGGGAATAACGATCAACCGGTATTGTGCCAGCGGACTGGAAAGCATTGCAATGGCCACAGCGAAAATCAGAACCGGCATGGCGGAATGTATCATCGCCGGCGGAACCGAAAGCATGAGCCTGGTTCCAACAGCAGGCTGGAAAACGGTACCGGCTTACTCCATTGCCAAAGATGAACCGGATTATTACCTGAGCATGGGATTAACTGCGGAGGCCGTGGCAAAGGAGTACAATGTGAGCAGGGAAGACCAGGATATTTTCAGTTATAATAGCCACCTTAAAGCTGGTAATGCGATCAAGTCTGGATTTTTTAAACCCGGGATTTTGCCGATCAATGTAGAAGAAGTTTACCTCGATGAAAAAGGAAAGAAGAAGCAACGCAGTTTTACAATAGATACGGATGAAGGCGTTCGGGCCGATACCTCTGTTGAAGGGCTTGCCAAATTAAAACCTGCTTTTGCGGCAGGAGGCACTGTAACTGCCGGCAATTCTTCTCAAACAAGTGATGGCGCTGCTTTTGTTGTGGTAATGAGTGAGCGCATGGTGAATGAACTTGGTTTAAAGCCCATTGCCCGCCTTGTAAATTGTGCCAGTGCCGGTGTTCATCCACGAATCATGGGAATAGGGCCGGTAGAAGCTGTTCCAAAAGTATTGAAGCAGGCTGGTATGAATTTATCACAGATCGACCTGTTTGAACTCAATGAAGCATTTGCTTCTCAATCGCTGGCAGTTATCCGCAAACTTGAATTGAACCCTGAGATCGTAAATATCAATGGGGGCGCCATCGCCCTCGGGCATCCACTGGGATGTACTGGCTGTAAACTCACTATACAGCTTACGCATGATATGAAACGATTGAACAAGAAATATGGAATTGTAACAGCTTGTGTTGGTGGCGGACAAGGAATTGCCGGCATCATAGAAAATATCAACTGATATATAAACCACAAGATTGCATAGAAAACCTGTTCCATCCTGGGGCAGGTTTTTTATTTAAGTACGTAAACAGGTGGTTAAACAAAACTGCCGCTCATCAATTTAAAATGAATATTCCGAAATTGTCATTAATTTGCAACAACGTATCAAAAATTCAGGCAAACATATTATCATAAAAAGACTCACCGGGATATTTATCCTGTGCACTTTCCTGTTGAGCATAACACCCAAACAGGTATTGCACAGCTTTTGTGCCAGCCATAAAGATCAAGCGGCAGGTAAAACCAGTACAACAGGCGAAACGCAGCTTGGTACGGCAGGTTTTCATTGCGATTGTGATAGTATTGTAGCTACTTCTCCATTTGCTGATGTAACAGAAGTTATCAGCATTTTATGCCCGGCGCCGCAATTGATTCATCACGAAGAATTACCGGTAGCGGCTGTTTCTTCCACCCATGTTTACTTCTCGCTGAGAGGGCCGCCGGCATCAGCCTGACGGTAACATTCATTCCTGTTTAAGCAACGGATTGCTGTGAATGTTTACCGTTATGCGGTCAATCCATTTATCACATCAATTCCAGACTCAAACATGAAAAAGATCTTTTTCTTTTATACAATATGCTTTTTTTTCAACCTGCCCATATATGCAGGAGCACCACTTAAAGGAAGTTTAACCGGTACCGTTAAAGATGCAAAAACCGGCAAACCTTTGCAGGGCGTTTCAATCACAATTTCAGATATCAAAGCTGGTGGTACAACCAATGCCCAGGGCGAATTCAACATACCCGGCATCAGCGAAGGGATTCACCTGGTTGAGGTATCACATATAGGATACACAACGATAGCCGAACATATCAATATCACCGGCCAGACAAGAAAGGATTTTTTATTATCAGAATCAATTGTAGAAAACAATGCAGTCATTGTAACAGGGGTAACCAAAGCAACACAGCTTAAGAAAGTTCCTTTCCAGGTATCCGTGCTTAAAAAAGACGACCTCCTTCAAACGGTATCGTCCAACATCATTGAATCTATTACCAAAAAAGCAGGCGTTTCTTCCTTATCAACAGGCCCTGCCATTTCAAAGCCACTTATAAGAGGCCTTGGTTATAATCGTGTGCTCACCATTAATGATGGTGTGAGGCAGGAAGGGCAGCAATGGGGTGATGAACATGGAATTGAAATTGATGAATCCAGTGTAAGTAAAATAGAAGTGTTGAAAGGGCCCGCCTCATTGGTATATGGTAGTGATGCCATGGCTGGTGTTATCAACATCATTACCAATGTTCCTGTACAGGCAAATACAGTGCAGGTTAATGCAGGTACCAATTACCAAACAAATAACCGCCTGCGATCACTCAATGGAAATGTAGCGGGTAATGTGAACGGGTTTAACTGGAACCTGTACGGCAGCATCAAAGCTGCTGCAGATTACAAAAACAGGTACGATGGTTATGTATTCAATTCAAAATTCAATGAGCGCAATGTGGGTGGTTATGTTGGCTACAATGGTGGTTGGGGATACAGCCACCTGCTGGTAAGTAATTTCAATCTTAAAACAGGACTTGTTGAGGGAGATCGTGATGCCGAAGGTTATTTTATCAAAGCCGTTCCCGGAGGAAATGAAGTTAGGGCTACCGATGCAGATTTCAACAGCACCAACCCGGAAATACCTTACCAGCATATCAGGCATTTTAAAATAGCAACAGATAATAACTTCAAGCTGGGAGGAAGCAGGCTGTCGCTCAATGTCGGCTGGCAAAGAAACAGGAGGGAAGAATTCGGAAACCCCGATGACCCGGCTGAAAGAGCATTGTCATTCGACCTTAAAACCATTACCTATAATGCTCAACTGCACCTGCGTGAAATGAATGGCTGGAAACCTTCGGTAGGTTTTAATGGTATGCAACAGGATAATGGCAATAAAGGTGTAGAACAACTGATACCTGATTATAGTTTACATGATATCGGTGGTTTTGTATTTGTTCAGAAGGATATGAAACAACTTTCTTTCAGCGGCGGCGCTCGCTACGATTCCAGGAGTATCGATGTTTCAAACCTGTATGACGGCAGCTCCATCAAGGGAAATGCATTCAGCAGAACATTTTCCAATTTTTCGGGAAGTATCGGACTCACTTACCAACCAGCTAAAACGATCAATCTTAAATTCAATGTAGCCCGTGCATTCAGGGCGCCTTCCATTCCGGAACTGGCTTCTAATGGCGCCCATGAAGGAACGATCAGGTATGAATACGGCGAGCAGGATCTGAAAAGCGAATTGAGTACACAACTGGATGCAGCCATTGAAGTTAACAGGGAGCATTTCTCTGTAAATATTGCCGGATATTTTAACAACTTCAGCAATTTCATTTTCTACAGGAAGCTCCAGTCGTTAACAGGTGGCGATTCAACCGTTGTGGTAGATGGAGAAGATCTTACAGCTTTCAAGTTCGACCAGCGCAAAGCTTATCTCACCGGCCTGGAAGCAACACTGGATATCCATCCGCATCCACTCGACTGGCTCCACCTGGAAAATACGTTTTCTCTTGTGTCGGGAAAACTGAAGGAGGCGATCGAAGGCTCAGATAATCTTCCTTTCATCCCCGCCCCTAAATTATTAACTGAGATAAGAACGGATTTCAAGAAGCCTTCAAAATACTTCCGGAATCTTTACCTGAAACTGGAACTCGAAAATACTTTCAGGCAATCACACCCCTTTACGGCATACAATACCGAAACGGCAACAGCCGGCTACAGTTTGCTGAATTTTGGTGTTGGTACAGATATATGCAACAGCAAGGGAAAAACGATCGCTAAAATAAATATAGCGGCAACCAATATTGCGGATGTGGCATACCAGAATCACCTGAGCAGGTTGAAGTATGCAGCGGTGAACGAGGCAACAGGAAGAACCGGCGTTTATAATATGGGAAGGAATTTCAGTATCAAACTCAATATTCCATTAAGCATAGCGCTGAAAAAATAAATGCAACAGGGTAGATTTAGGCGAAAGCTGTTTAACTTGTAGGATGTTTGAAATCAATATCAATACACCTGCTTTGCTTTTTCCTGCCATCACTTTATTGATGCTGGCCTATACCAATCGTTTTTTATCACTGGCATCATTGGTGCGAAAGCTTCACTCAGATTATAACAGGGAAGAAAACAGGAAAACAATCGTTCAGCAGTTAAAAAACCTTAAAGCAAGGTTGAACCTGATCCGCTACATGCAGGCGTTCGGGGTGTTGAGTTTTTTGTGCTGCGTATTGTGTATGTATACGATCTATCGTAACTGGATGCTGGCAGCACACTGGATATTTGCAGCAAGCCTTTTATTCCTGCTGGCATCTATCGTTTTGTCACTGCTCGAAATTCAGAAAAGTACCAAGGCAATTGAAATTATACTGAAAGACATTGAAGAACTCAATGCCGGAAATATCTTCACTGATATTTTTGTTGGCGGAGAAAATAAATGATCACCTGAATTCTTTTGGTTTGTTCAATTCATAATTTTCGTCGTAGTTAACGAAGAACCTCATGTATATAACCCTGCTCAAACGCATGAGCCAGGGCTGTAAAATCAATAATAAAACAGAGTTAACAATCAGCCAGTAAAAGATGCGGTTGTCATCGGTAGAAATGCCAATGAGTACATACCAGGCTACAAAGGTGGTTACGGATAAAGCAACGGCGAGGGCATAACTAACATAACCAGTACCATACCAGAAACCGGGTTCCATATCATATTTCTGGTTGCATACAGGGCAATTGTCATGCATGTTGAAAATATGCTTCAGGCTCAATTTTGAATATGGATTACCTTCTTTAAACATATCGCCCCTGCGACAGCGGGGGCATTTCATGGTAAGTATACTCCAATAATAATTCGGAACCGGTTTTTTCCCTTCTTTCATAGCGCAAATTTATCCAATTAAAAGCAGGAAACAGTGATAAATGTCACACGGAAATGCAGATGCCCTTTGTATGTTATGAGGATAAACTTATTTAACGGGAACTGCAGCGGCCATTTTCTTTCTTTCACCGATCTGTTGCCTCCACATGGCATAATACAATCCCTTTTGTTCAAGCAGGCTTTCGTGTGTGCCGGTTTCTTCTACATAACCTTTTTCCAGTACATAGATCCTGTCGGCATGCATAATCGTACTCAACCTGTGTGCAATGAGAATTGTAACCTGTTCTTTCTTGGAAGATATCTGGCGGATGGTTTCGGTAATTTCTTCTTCAGTCAATGAATCGAGTGCCGATGTGGCTTCATCAAATATGAGTAAATGCGGCTTGCGAAGCAGGGCCCTTGCAATTGACAAACGCTGTTTTTCACCGCCGGATAATTTCAGTCCACCTTCGCCAATCATGGTATCCAGGCCTTTTTCTGCACGCATCAATAAATTGGTACAACTGGCTTTTGCCAATACATCATTCAGATCAGCTTCTGTTGCTGCAGGATTTACGAACATCAGGTTTTCACGTATGGTGCCACTGAACAGGTTGGTATCCTGCGTAACAAAACCGATCTGGTTTCGCAGGTCATCAAAATGTATTTCTGTTTCATCCAGGTTGTTGTATAATATTTTTCCTTCCTGTGGTCGATATAATCCAACCAGCAATTTCATCAATGTAGATTTACCTGAACCCGAAGGGCCGACAAAAGCAATGGTTTCGCCCACATTTACATCAAAGCTGATACCATCAATGGCTTTGTGGGCTGCTGTCTGGTGTTTGAAAGAAACATGGTTGAAAGAAAGCGTCTGGATATTTCCCAATGATTTGGGATGCAGTGGTTCTTTTTCCGGCGCTTTCTGCATCAGTGTATGAAAATTGTTGAGGGATGCTTCTGCTTCCCGGTAAGATAAGAGTATGTTACCGATCTCCTGGAGCGGACCGAATACAAAGAATGAAAAAATCTGCATGGTTACCAATTGCCCGGCATCCATCTTATCATGAAAGATCAACCACATCAGGATGAAAAGGATCACCTGGCGCAAAGTATTAACCATGGTTCCCTGTATGAAACTGATGCTGCGTATCCTCTTTACTTTTTTTAATTCGAGGCCGAGGATTTTGTATGTATTCTTATTCAGCCTGCCTACTTCCTGTTGTGTAAGTCCGAGGCTTTTTACAAGCTCAATATTGCGCAGTGATTCTGTGGTAGATCCTGCTAGTGCGGTTGTTTCACCAACAATATTCTTCTGAATAATCTTGATCTTCTTACTCAGCATGTTTGTAACGACAGAAAGAATCAGGATGCCTACAAGGTATGCCACCGGGATGCTCCAATGGATGAAAATGGCAGCATACACAAATACAAACACCACACCTACGATCACGCCGAAGAGGATGTTGATGAAGTTGTTCATGAACTTTTCAACATCAGCCCTTACTTTGGTGAGCACCGATAGGGTTTCGCCGCTGCGCTGGTCTTCAAATTCCTGGTAGGGAAGTTTCATGGCATGCTGCAGCCCATCGGTAAATACCCTGGCGCCGAATTTCTGGATAACCACCTGCAGAAAATAGTCCTGGAAATTTTTGGCAATGCGGCTGATCATAGCCACAGAAATCGAACATACCAAAATAAACCAAACGCCGGGTTGGTTCCAGGAGAATGAATTGAAAAACCTGTCGTTGCTGTATGCCTCATGGCGATGATTGCCTGCGAGGTTTATCAGCTTGCCCAGTAATATCGGGTCAACAAGCGAAAACCCAACATTGATGGAAGCAAGTAATAAGGTTAATAATACAAGCCATTTGTGTGGCTTCAGGTATCCTAAAAGAATTTTCATCTGAACTTGTTTATAGCTGTTTGCAGGAAAGCAGGCGCAAAATTACATTGAAATTTTTCAATGAATAAAAATATCTACAAGTTAATTAAGAGTTTACATCTTTTGGCAGATAAAGTACCCGCTCATCAAAAACGTAAAAAATCACCCTCCCCAATTCTCCCTGTCGAGGCTGCGGTATTGAATGGCTTCAGCAATGTGTTCGGGTTTTATGGTTTCGGTTGCAGCCAGGTCGGCAATGGTGCGGCTTACTTTTAAGATACGGTCATAGGCTCGGGCCGACAGGTTCAGTTTTTCCATGGCAGTTTTTAGAAGCGTTAGCGAAACATGGTCCAGGTTGCAGATCTCTTTCAGCATCCTGCTGCTCATCTGTGCATTGGCATAAATGCCTTCAGATTTTTTATAGCGTTCCAACTGTATATTCCTGGCTTTGATCACGCGTTCACGGATGATATCACTTTTTTCAAAATGATGTTTCGATGCCAGTTCTTCAAAATCAACCGGCGTTACTTCAACATGCAGGTCTATGCGATCAAGCAAAGGCCCCGAAATTTTATTGAGGTATTTCTGCACAGAACCCGGCGGGCAGGAACATTCCCTGGATGGATGATTGAAGAAACCGCAAATGCAGGGATTCATACTGGCTACCAAAATGAAGTTTGCAGGGAAGTCGAGTGAGACCTTTGCTCTTGATATCGTTACTTTTCTTTCTTCCATTGGTTGCCGCATCACTTCCAAAACTGTTCTTTTAAACTCTGGCAGTTCATCCAAAAAAAGAACACCATTGTGCGCCAGCGAAATTTCTCCCGGTTGAGGGTTACCGCCTCCGCCTACCAGGGCAACATCTGAAATGGTATGATGCGGGCTTCTGAAAGGCCGCCTGCTGATGAGCATACTCTTGTCGGGGAGTTTACCGGCAACACTGTGGATCTTGGTTGTTTCCAGTGCTTCCTGTAAAGTGAGTGGCGGAAGTATGGTAGGCAATCTCTTGGCGAGCATGGTTTTGCCGGCACCGGGCGGGCCAATGAGAATTGCATTGTGCCCACCGGCAGCCGCAATTTCAAGAGCACGCTTAATATTCTCCTGCCCTTTTACATCGGAAAAATCAATGTCAAAATCTTTCTGGGCAACAGCAAAGGCTTCACGTGTGTTTATTTGAGTTGGCTTGAGCGATGTTTCATCACTGAAAAACTGAATTACATCTGAAAGATGTTCAACAGCAAATACATCCAGGTTATTTACGATCGCAGCCTCATTGGCATTGGCTGCAGGCAGTATCAAACCCTTGAATCCTTCTTTTCGGGCCTGGATGGCGATGGGTAAGGCACCCCGTATGGATTTAACGGAACCATCAAGACTCAGTTCTCCCATGATCACATATTCTGCGAGCCGTTCCGGGTTTTCAATCTGTTCTGTGGCTGCCAGTGTTCCGATCGCAATGGGAAGATCGAATGCAGAACCGGTTTTTTTAATATCGGCAGGAGCCAGGTTTATCACAAGTTTGGTTCGTGGCATATAGTAACCATTACTTTTGATGGCGCTTTCAACACGTTGCAGACTTTCTTTCACTGCATTATCTGGCAGGCCAACAATAAAATAATGCTGCCCCTGGTTGTTTACGTTTACTTCAATGGTGATGGTAATGGCTTCAACACCATATACAGCGCTTCCGAATGTTTTTACGAGCATGGTTAAAGGTGCAGCAGAATTGCACCTTCGATATGTTCGGATTACATATCTTTTACAGTTTTTTACACAAAACTTTTTGTGGATTTTCTCTTAAGAAAAAGTTACGGAAAAATGAACCTTACATTTTCAAATCATCGTATCACAAATCCTCCAGCATTTTAACCACGCCTTCTTTTTTAAGGATCAGGTAGCCGAAACGGTCGTTGCTGATGCCTTTTTTGAGTTGATAATTGAAAACCAGTTGCTCATCCTCAACCGTTGTTTCAAAATAATTGAAGTTGATATTTGAATGTACTTTAAGTGGTTCAGCGATCTCGTACAGGTGTGTTGATAGAATAAAAAGAGAATTCCTGATCTTTAAGAACCCTTCTATAACAGCGCTGCTGCATTTCATGGCATCCTGCACATTGGTTCCTTTGAACAACTCATCGATCAGGATCAGCCATTTTCTACCGTCATTTACTTTTTGAATGGTTGACTTGATCCTTTGCACTTCGTTGAAGAAATAACTTTCGCCTTTTACGATATTGTCGTTTACATTGATATTACTCAGTGTACCATCGAACAAACTCAGTTCCATTTGCTGTGCCGGAACACCCATGCCGATATGTGCCAGGAAAACAGCAATGCCAACAGATTTGATGAAAGTGCTTTTACCGGCCATGTTGGCGCCTGTGAGGAAAAGGAAATTGGTTTGCCGGTTCAGGCTTACATCATACGAAACGGCATCCTGCAACAGCAGGTGATACAAACCTTTGGTTTCAATAAAAGGCTGATCAGAAACAGTGAATACCGGGAAGCTGAGTTTGTATTTCTTTACAGCCAATGCCATACCATACCACGCATCCAGCTGCGCATGCATGTTGAGCAACGATTGCATGTTTGCCTTGTATTTGTAAAGAATAAAGTGAGCCAGCTGAAGTAATTGAGGTATTGCAACGTCTGCAGCTTTGTTGTGAGCAGCAATTAAGCGAAATGCTTCATGATCGGTAATATGTTTTACTTCTGTGAGTAATTTTTTTAAAGGAGCAGGGCAGCCTTCAGTCAAAAATATTTTCACCAGCTGCTGCATTCCTTTTACAAAATCGAAACAATGTGTAGCAGAATATTTCACCAGTGAATAATCCGGCCCGTGCAGCAACCTGTAACTATAAGCACCGAAAGAAGAAGCCTGTGCAGGTATCGGATCGATATTGGAATCATAGAAACGCTCCACAACCATAATAGAACCATTGCTGATCTGGCGTGGCCACTGATCCTGTTTCTGAAGTATTATCTGTAAGGTCTGCTGAATGCCATTGATCTCCTCAAGCGTTCTTAACGGGCTTAGCAGTGTTCTTCTTAATTGTTCTTTCCCATTGCTTGTAAGAGTCTGGTCAACATAATGGAAAATAGAAAACTCTTCCTCTGAATTGAAGATGGCCAGGTCTGAAAGTGTTGTTTTGTCTATTTCCATGTACTATCGGTTAAAAGAAAGCCTTTTGCCTTTAACAGATTCATCGAAGGTATTGTTTCCATAAACCATTTGTCCGCTTACGAATGTATTACAAATCGTTGCCGGGAAAGTAAATCCTTCAAGCGGGCTCCAGCCACATTTGTAAAGAAGATTCCGGGTAGTAACCGTATGGGGTTGGTTCAGATCTGCGACTACAAGATCAGCATAATAACCTTCTCTTATAAAACCACGATCACGGATATTAAAGCAGGTAGCTACGGCATGGCTCATTTTTTCCACGATTTTTTCCAGTGATATTTTTCCAATACTGTGATAGTAGAGCATCAGCAGGAGCGGATGCTGCACCAATGGAAGGCCGGCATGGGCATGCTCGTAAGGCGGTTCTTTTTCTGTAAGCAGGTGTGGTGCATGATCGGTAGCGATCACATCAATCCGGTCATCGAGCAAAGCTTCCCATAATGCAGATTTGTTGTTTGCAGACTTAATAGCCGGGTTGCATTTGATGCGGTACCCCAATCTTTCATAATCATCGGCAGCAAAATGCAGGTGATGCACACATACTTCAGCAGTGATCCGTTTATTTGAAAGCGGCAGCATGTTTCCAAATAATTGTAATTCTTTTTCGGTGCTGATATGAAGGATATGTAACCGGCTGTTGTATTTTTTTGCAAACTGGATAGCTACCAGTGAAGATTCATAACAGGCTTCTTCATTTCTTATAACAGGATGATCAGCCGCAGTAAGTTCCGGTTTAGCCTGTTTGATGCGTTCATAATTCTGCCTGATGATACGCTCATCTTCACAGTGCGTGGCGATAAGCATTTCAGATTCTGAAAATATCCTGTTCAGGGTTGCATGATTGTCGACCAGCATATTGCCTGTACTGCTGCCCATGAAGATCTTAACGCCACAAATACTTTCTTTAAACATGTTTGTTTTCAACACTTCTTCTGCATTGTTATTGCTCACACCCATAAAAAAGGAGTGATTGGCAAGTGATGTGTTGGCGGCAATCTTGTATTTATCTTCCAGCAGTTCTATTGTTAGTGCATTGGGAATGGTATTCGGCATCTCCATGAAACTGGTAACGCCTCCGGCTACTGCTGCTTTGCTTTCAGAATAAATGGTAGCCTTGTGCGTGAGTCCGGGCTCACGGAAATGTACCTGGTCATCAATCACGCCGGGTAAGAGGTGTTTTCCGTTTCCATCAATTTCCTGCAGCTTGTATTTGGTGCTGATGTTTGAATCGATCCGTTCAATCCGTTCTCCTTTTATCAATACATCGGTGTATTGAATTTTCCCTTCATTTACCAGCTGTATGTTCTTAAACAGATAACTTTGCATATCTTGAACAAAGATTGATTATTAAATTACCATTACAATGCAAATTATTAAAAGCTTTGTCAAACTATTTGTTTTTGTTTGCCCTGTTACTGCAATAGCACAGACCACTTATCTTAACCAGGGGTCTAAAGAACAGCAGATCATTGACAGGCTCGAGATAAAACAGATGCGTAATACAAGCATCAACTTTTCCGGTATCAAACCATTCAGCCGCAAGGCCATCATTTCCGAAATAGAATTCCTTGATAGTGCACAGGCAGGTTATAATGATCCCACCGGGGCCAATAGATTCAAAGGCTGGGGAAACATGAACCTTACGAGGGTAGACAAATACAACATCCGCAGCCTTTATATGAATAACAGCGAATGGGTAACCGTGCCGCACGAGGATGCCAATAGCCGCTGGCCTGTGCTTAAAACATTTTATAAAACGAAGCCCAACCTGCTGGAGGTAAATACAAAAGATTTTTTCCTGGCGCTTAACCCGGTTCTGCAGTTCAGGTATATGAAGGAATCTGATAACAACCAGACCCTTTTTCTCAACAGCCGTGGTGTTACCATCAGGGGAAGGATCGCCAATAAAATTGGTTTCTCATCTACTATTATAGAAAACCAGGAACGTGGACCCAGTTATTTTCAAAATCGTGTGAATGGTACCAAGGCTTTGCCGGGATCAGGCTTCTACAAGCCTTTTAAAACAACCGGTTTCGATTATTTTGACGCAAGGGGTTATATCACTTTTACTGCAGCCAAATACATTGATCTGCAGTTCGGGTATGATAAGAATTTCATCGGCGATGGTTATCGCAGCCTTTTCCTGAGCGATTGGGGAAACAGTTACCTGTTCCTGAAACTCAATACCAAGATATGGAAGGTCAACTACCAGAATATTTTTATGGAACTGATGCCGCAATTCCGCAAGCGTTCAGATTCATTGCTATCGAGAAAATATGCAGCCATGCACCACCTCAGCATGAATGTAACAAAGTGGCTTAATATCGGTTTGTTTGAAGGTGTGATCTTCGGAAGGCAAAATCATTTCGACTTCCAGTATCTCAACCCGATCATATTCTACCGTCATATTGAAGGAACCGTAGGAAGTCCTGATAACGCCCTGGCCGGTATTGATTTTAAAGCCAATATTGCACACAGGTTCCAGTTGTACGGGCAATTCCTGCTTGATGAATTTATCTTGAAGAAGGTAAAAGATGATCCAACCAACTGGGTAAACAAATGGGGCTTGCAGGCCGGCGTGAAATATGTAGATGCCTTTGGCTTGAAAAACCTGGATCTGCAGGTGGAAGTAAATCGTGTGCGGCCTTTTACTTATTCTCACAACGATACAATTGCCAACTATACGCATTACAACCAGCCGCTGGCTCATCCGCTGGGTTCAAATTTCCAGGAAGTTATCGGTATTCTTCGTTACCAGCCATTACCTAAATGGAGGGCTGAAGCAAAACTGCTTTATTATTACCAGGGGCTTGATAGCGCCGGGATCAATTACGGATCAAACCCATTCAGGGATTATACCACCCGTTCAATGGAAAACGGCTTTAAGATCGGCAGCGGCGATAAAGCTACCTGCTTCAATGGTATTCTTGATATTTCTTATGAATTCAGGGAAAATCTCTTCTTCGAATTTTCATTGCAACAACGCAATTATAAACTTTCGAGTTCACCATCTTCAACAAATTCAACAACAGTTGGGTTGGGGTTGAGGTTGAATATGGCAAGAAGAACCTATGATTTTTAAAAGAGGGATCATTTAATTGCCACGGAACTTTTCAGCTTATTGCATCAGCAAAATGAGCAGCTAGGTTATTCCACCGTTAATGAGAATGTAACAGTACGTGAATTTATCCTGTCAATCGTATTGGAATATTTCAGGTTTGCATCACGTGCGTGCAGGTTATTGAGCCCATAACTGATTTTGAGCTCGGGAGTAAGAACAAAATACTGGAAGTAGAAGTGGAAACCCAATCCAGCTTCAACACCATAATCGAAAGGTTTTATTTTGATGAGGTTCTCCGCTTTTTTATCTCCTGCATTGGCAGCAAGGTCATAATCAATCTTACCACCTGCCATCATGAATACTTTAAAATTATTGATGCGGTCGCTGGAGAATTTTATGTGAAAAGGCAGGGTTAAGGTAATGCCCTGAATCTTTTTCTGCATGATGGTATCTTCTCCTTCAGGTTTATTCGGATACCTCAGGCGGTATTGCAATACTTTTTCTGTGAATACAAGATTGAGCGGGTAGGTTTTCAGATCAAGGTGGTTGCTTAAACGAAGGTTCACCAGCCAGCCGAGGTTGATACCGGTGCTGTTCAATCCCTCGATGACTGCGATACTGTCCTGGTTCATGAAAGTAGGGTGGTGTGTGAAATTGAAGTGGGCACGGTTGGCAGCCAGGTAGATACCGAAATGAAAATTTTTGTCATCATGATCGGGCAGGTTGATCTGTTCCCTTAGTTGGGCCGAACCAGCTGCAGATAACAGCAAAAGAGGTAAAACGAGTTGTATTATTTTGATCCGCAATAAATACTGCATATTCCGAGACTCAGTGGTTTATAATAAGTGTGCCTGTACCCAAGTTTATCAAGGATGGCCGTAAAATTTTTTCCTTCCGGAAATTTTTTAATTGATTCGTCGAGATACTCGTATGCGTGGCGGTTTTTGGAAAACAATTTACCCATATTCGGCGTAACTGTTTTCATGTAAAAATTATAAACTGATCTTACGATCGGCAAAGTGGGCTTACTGAATTCAAGCACTACCAGTTTTCCCCCGGGTTTCAGAACTCTCTTTATCTCTTCCAGCCCTTTTTCAAGGTGCTGAAAATTCCTCACACCAAAAGCTACTGTTATGGCATCAAACGAGTTATCAGCAAAATTTATTGCCTCACTGTCGCCCTTTAACAGCTCAATAGTGCTGCTCAAACCCTGGCTGTTCACTTTTTTCCTGCCGATCTCCAGCATACCTTCGCTGATATCAATTCCAACGATCCTTTCCGGTTTCAACAAACGAGATGCCATGATGGCTACATCCGCTGTTCCGGTGGCTACATCCAGGATAATTTTAGGATTAATTTCAGATAAGTGGTTTATTGCCTTCCTGCGCCAGCGCACATCAATTCCTGCACTTAGAAAGCGGTTCAGGAAATCATAACGTGCCGATATATCGTTGAACATGCCGGCAACCTGCTGTTTCTTACTCAGCTCAGAATCCTTATAAGGAACAACGCTGTCGTGTGCAAAATTACTCATACGCTGGGGCAAATATAAGTCGTTTGAAAGATAGCTTTTCTTTATGTTCGGAATTTCATTGAGCGCTGTGCTGTATTTTTGCAAATCATTATAAAATGCAGATAAAGAAAGCCAACTATATTATCAGTAGCCCTGATTACCAGAAATGCCCGGTGCCAGATAAGCCGGAATATGCTTTTATTGGCAGAAGCAACGTTGGTAAATCTTCACTCATAAATATGCTCTGCGGAAATGATAAGCTGGCCAAAACTTCTGCGTCACCGGGAAAAACACAAATGATCAATCATTTCGGCATCGAAAGTACCGTAGGAAATGAAATAGATAGGAAGCCGGAATTGTTCAACTGGTACCTGGTTGATCTTCCCGGGTATGGTTTTGCGAAAGTGAGTATCAGCAGCAGGAGAAGGTGGGAGCAGATGATTGAGAATTACCTGCGCAAACGGGAAAACCTCACCATGGTTTTTGTACTGATAGATTCCCGTCACAGCCCGCAGAAAATTGATATCGAATTTTTGCTTCAACTCAAAAACTGGCAGGTTCCTTTCTGCCTGGTGTTTACCAAATCTGATAAGGAGAACCAGCGGATCGTAAGTAAAAATGTAAAAGACTTCCTGGATGCCATGAGGAAATCATGGCAGTTCCTGCCGCAGCATTTTGTAACGAGCGCTGTTAAAAAAACGGGCAGGACTAAAATTCTTTCTTACATCAACGAAGTGAATACTGAATTACTAAAGCGGGAACGGTAGTTTAATTAACTACCTTGTTGGCACAGCAACTGCTGGCAAAAGCTTCCGGCTTTGCTTTAAAAGCAAAGCCCATACCAAGGATGTAACCCATGGCTTCCCTCAGTGCTTCATTGCTTTTAAAATGAGGATTGGTGTTGATGTCGGCATGCACTTCCATATCTACATCATAATCGGTAAAGAGGTTGCATAGGTCATAAGCAATCTCAATGCTTTTGGCAACTTCTACCAGCATCCTTTCTTTGATGCTGTACTTCAATAATGTTTTTTCATTGTGGATGAACATGAATCCTCCATGGCCTTCCCGTAAAAAAACGATTACAGTAGCGAATTCGGTTTCTTTGCCTTTTACCTGGCTGTCGGTTCCAATGCAGACTTTGAGTTTGTGTCCTGCATCTGTTTCTCTTTTTATGGCCTGCTCAACGGCATCTTTTATGGGAAGATGGATGGCATCACCATTGAATTTTCTCCATAACATAAACTGAGGTTTTTTAAAGTTACTGATAAATTCAATTGTTCCATGGCAGCAGCAGTGAAGTAAGTATTAAATGTGAATATGTGTATAAGTAGGCTTTGGGCAATTTTCTAAAAACAAAAAAGGGACCAGCCCCTAACGCTGATCCCTAACTTACACATGAATCTACCTTACTGTTTTATAATTCTTTCTGTTTGTTGTTCATTATTGCTGAATAATTGCAGTACATAGAAGCCGTTCGGCTTACCGTCTACATTTATCCGGTTAAGTCCTTTGGTTCCTTTGCCGGTGGCCAGTGTACGGCCATTGGCATCAGTTAACCTGTACTGGTAATCATCGAATGCGCTTACTGTTATATCATGCTGTGCAAAATTTGAAACAGTAAATGCTTTTTCTGGTTTACCACTAACTTTCAATGCAACTATATTGGAATAAGCAGTCTGGTCAATAACAGAGGTAACTCTTATCCTGTAGTAAAGCACGCCTGAATTATACGGTGTATAACTGAATGCTTTTGTTGTACTATTTAACGTATAAAGTGGTTTAAATATTATGCCATCGGTAGAAACTTCTGCAATTTGTTCTTTGATGGGTTCATCAGCAATTACGTTCCAGCTTAAAGCATGTTTACCATTATCTGAAGTTCCGGTCAATGTAATAGCATGAATTGGTAAAGGGCCATTGAAGCCTGTTAAGGTATAGGAGCCAAGGCTTCCATAGTTTGAAGCATTCATGTTACCTGTTCCATCAATCATGATATAATATGTACCAGCCGACAAGGTTGTGTCGATCGTAACTTTCATGGTTGTTGGCGGGTCATAAGTTCTTATCAATGTAGATCCGTTGTATAAAGAGATCTTTATGTCAAGATTAGCGCCGATATAGTTGCTGCCTACATTTCCGGGAATGGCTTCCAAATGGAAGTTCACAGACTGCGGAACAACGTACCTGAAAACATCTTTGTCTGAATTGGTGGTAATGATACCATCAATATTGAATGAATTGTTCAATGTATAGGTTGTGCCATCCATTACTTCAGTAAAATCATCTGTACGGTAAGTAAAGCCGTTCATAGAAGTAATGATGGTTAAATTATCCTGTGTGTTGGCGCAGCCATAAGGCGTAGGCCCATCGTTCCAGCTGGTCATATTCCTGTAGTAACTGTTGCCCATGATAGGAGCCCAGCTAACTTCACCTGTTCCGGCACCCATGCAATATGTTTCTGTGAGTGTACAGTTGCTGTCGTATGTTGATTGGTGCGATAACCCTACAGCGTGGCCGCTTTCATGAGAGCAGCATTCGGCTACGTATTTCGGGTTATTAGGCCCGAGCCTGTCGCAGAAAACGAAACCGGGCGTATCATCTCCCCATGTAAATGAACCGATGTAAGAAATACCGCCAACGCCGTTTGTCCAGCCACTGGTAGGTGTTACAATGATCCTTATTCTTCTGTTCAGAGGCGCTGCAAGAAATTTTGTTGAATCTGTTGTGATATTAACGGCGAATGGACGATAGTCTTCAGCAACACGGTTGAATATTTCTGTGATCTGTGTATCATCCAGTCCGCTGGGAGCACAAAAAATCGGGTTGCCGCTGTTCCAGCTGGTACCGATCACAGATTGGCCGTCGAAATCAAGATAAATAGTGGGGGTTACAGATGGGTAGCTGTTCAGTTTCGGCACACAAAAAGCACTAAGTGAAATAAAGCAGCTAAGCACCAATAGTTTTAGGGGTGTAAAGTTTTTCATCTTGTCAGGATTTATTACCTCATGTGCAGGTAATGGAATTGGATATTATAGGACTTACCGGGAACTCATTGTTTACATTCCGGCATTACTTTTTCTGTTTCTGATTTTTGGAAAATATAGTTACCCGACATATCGGTTTTTATTTCATAACCATCAGATGCCTCTTTGTTGATGATACGGCCAACATAAGAAACGCTGTTATCGGCATTGGTTTGTTTCGACAGGTGGAAAATGGTATTGCTCGATTCATCAGAACGGATCACTACACTCTGGAGGTTGCTGTACTTGACAACATTGCTGATTACAGTTCCTGAGAATTTGAAATTGTCGGAAAAGGTTAATACGATGTGCTGACCTTCAGTTGCATTGAATGCACTGGCAAATTCGCTGCTTGATCCATTGATGGAATTCGGATATGAAGCGTAAATAGCCGGTTTAACTGTTGGTGACGACTGTGAAAAAGCCGGTGCAGCAATCAAAGTAATCAATGCTACGAAGAAGGATTTACGAAGCAAAGTCATGGTAGTTTCGTTTTTTCAGTGATAATTGGATAAAATCTTGACTGATAACGACCAGCTTGCCCGTTTTAGTGTGCGCAGGAAGAAAAAAATGCGGATAATTTAAATGGCTCAGTACTGCCCGGTGCTCAGCATCACGAGCGTACAGGCTTCGAGGGTTTTTATATTGTTCTCAGCAGCAAGGGCTTCCAGCTCTTCATTTTCTGTTCCGGGGTTGAAAATGATACGAGCCGGCTTTAAGGATAGAATATAATCGTAATATGGTTTTTGGTGGGAAGGGTTGAGGTAAAGCGTAACAGTGTCAATATCATTGTATGGAGTGGCTTCAGCCAGGATTTCTGTCTGATCTATGTTGCCCGCCCTTTTCCCAATGGCAAGAACCGGATGCCCATAAGCACGCAGTTTTTTTACAGCCAGGTGGCTGTAGCGTTGGGGATTTTCTGAAGCTCCGAGTACAAGTGTTTTTTTTCCTGTCATAGGTTTAAGTTAAAAATCTTGATTGTAGTGATGCCGTAGGAACCATGCAGGCATCTTTTTTTCCGAACCATTTATAGCGGTAACGGGCTATGATATCATACACAATGTTTCTT
>JAFDXA010000364.1 GCA_018268185.1 Bacteroidota bacterium | reverse complement strand
GGTGGGAAGGAGGCAATACCCTGCATCTGCGCCAGTGTTTGAGAACTGTTGGTTCCATCGTAGTAAAGCAGGTTTTTGGCGGACGCTATCCCTGCATACAAGGCATTGTTGTTGGAAGCTGTGTTGTAATTACCCAGATTCGCACCGCTTCTCCTGATGGCAACAGTAATACCTGATGTACTTCCAGGTGTAGATTCATTCACAATGATATTATTCCTGAGGAACAATTGTGAAGTTGTTGATGTTGCCTGCGCATTGTGATAAATACCAGAAGTACCAAAAGTCGTCTGGCTCGAAGTTGCCTTCAGGTAAATGGTATTGTAATACACAAAGTAATTGGCGCTCGCGGTAGCGTTCGTATTACCTATTGCCCTGATCGCATCCGGATTTGAACTTGAAGGCGCTCTCAGATCACTGATGTAATTATTGTGAATCGTATCACTTGTACCGGCAGCAATATGAACACCATAAACTGTTGTTGTTGCAGATGCTCCTGTAACTGAAAGGTCGAATATCCTGTTTTTTCTTACAGACACATTTGTACCAGCAGCTATGTACACTCCATCTACCAGCCCTGTACTTGTACCATTACCGCTGATAGAATTACTGGTTAAGCCTGAAATTGTATTTCCTGCAATAACAACCGGCGTACCTCCTCCCTGAAGGATTCCATAAACAGATGCATTGTTCGGCGCACCGGAGTTTATGGAAAGATTGGAGAACACATTATTTGTAATAGTTGAAATACCACTGTTCTGTACCGCAGTAACAAATGCAGATGCACTGGTTGTACTGAGTGTACTTACTGTATTATTATCAATAGTCACCGTTGGGCCTGTACTCACCGTAAATCCATTGATCTGGCCGGTACCGGAAAGGTTACTGATATTGTTACCGGTAAGTGTTACCTGTCCAGCTGTAGCTCCAAGCGTGATACCTACAACATTGGAACCTTTTAAGGTACTAATGATATTAGACTGTATCGTAAATGGATTAGTACCTGCAATGGTACTGATAGCAGTAGTTGCCGCAACGCCTGTCAGGTTCCTGATCTGGTTACCACTCATTGTTTTTGTTGCGGATACACCGGTTGTATTAAGGATACCGGTTATAGTACCTGCTGATGTATTGATGTCATTTGCCACATTATCACCAATCTGGTTGTTGCTGATACTTATCGTAGCAATCGCTCCGGTAGAACTGATACCTGTGAAAGTTCCTGCTACCGCCAGTGAATTGAACGCCTTGATAATATTATCATTAATGTTCATCGTGCCCGGCAGGTTGGTTGACAGGTTATTAATCAGTATTGTGGTTGGTGTTGAGCCATTGGCCGTTGAGCAGTTCAATATTGTATTATTGGTAACATTGATCGTAGCTGTTGCCAATGCTGCTGTTATGCCTTCAGTTCTGATCGCATTGAATTCAAATGCACCTGTTGTGAAGCCTGCCGAAATAGAAATACTATTGTTAGTAATGGCAGTCGTAAATGTGTTACCTGTAGGTGTGGTAGAATACATTTTCAATATACCCCTTGTATTTACCCCTGTACCGGAGAATGAAGCGCTCGTAAGTGTATTATAAGATACATTTTCACTCAACTGGTTGTAATCAAGAATACCGTAAATCGCTGCTGAAGGTATGTTAGCATACGATGATGCTACTCCTGCTCCTCCCCAGTTGGTAATTGTATTACCATACGTAGAAGATGATCCGCCGATATCATTGCCTGAATCATAGAAACCTCCACTGGCCGATCCCACCATAGCAATACCCACGTTCACATTACTGATGATATTACTCAGGATCCGGTTATTACTATGCGATCCTGTGGCGTTGGTTATAGCCGTTGCTGAGGATGGCGTGACCTCAGAATGCGTAGCATTACTGTAAACACCAAATGAGTTTGCGTAATTCCTGTTAAGACTGATCGTGTTGCCAACGATCGAATCATTCTGACTTCCATCCGTTAAACTTGCCTGCAGTAGCGCCACACCCCACTCTGTCTGGTTGTTGGTTCCAGGTGTAGTGTTGGCAGCTGTTGCGTGTTCCTGTAAAGTAAGGCTCCTGATTACAATATAATCAGCACCAACCAGTTTAAAGATCGCATCGTTTAATGACCCGGCATTTGGTATGGCTGCAGTGATAACAGGATTAGCACCGCTTGCTTTCTGGAATATGATATTATTCGCTGCAGTTCCCTTAGCAGTTATTCTGAATCCACCAACAGGTGTTGTTTCAGTATAACCACCGGTTATGCTGAATATTACACCGCCAGAACCGGATACTCCATAAGTATTAATATAAGTTATAGCTGTTGCTATTGATGTGAATGTATTACAAGCTGTGCCAGGAATGGTGTAAGTACCGGCCGGTAATGGCGTAGTCACAACACTTATTACGATCGGGCTTCCTGTATTGGTTGTAAAGCATCCGTTTGAATTACCCACAGTAACAGTATAGCTTCCCCCTACAGACGTGGTATAGGTGGCTGCCGTTGCACCGCCGATAGGTACACCACCAATATTCCATTGGTAGCTGGTAATCGTACCGGTTGCGGTGGTAGCGTTGGCCGACAGTGTTGTTTGCTGGCCCGAGCCACTGTACAAAGTAGTACAGGTAGCTGTTGCTGCTATCACAGGTGCTGCCTGTGGATTGATGGTAATGGTTGCCGATGTTGCATTATTCGGATTAGGACAAAGCAGACTTGATGTTAATACAACATAAGCCTGGTCGCCCGCTATTGGTGTATATGTATATGTAGCAGAAGCACCGTTCTGAACAGATATCGTGTTTACAAAGAATTCATACGTTGGAGTTGCTCCCTGGTTTGTAGGGTTGGCAGTTAACGTGATCGTTTGACCGGCACAAGCTGCGGATGGCGTTAATGTTACTGCTGCCGGAGCTGACCCTGTTACCGTCATGGTAATAGCATTACTTGTGGCCGGACTTCCTGTTGGACAGGTTGCATTCGATGTAAGCACACAGGTTACCACATCTCCGTTTGCCAGGGTAGTAGTAGTGTAAGTCGGACTATTACTTCCTACAGGTGTTGCTCCCACGTACCATTGGTAGGTTGGTCCTCCACCTCCATTCGTTGGTGTGGCTGTAAATGTTACTGAAGTACCTGTACATATCGGGTTTCCAGCATTGCTTCCAACTATGCTTACACTTACAGGCAGGTTTGGATTAACCGTCATGGTAAGTGCGTTACTTGTAGCCGGGCTTCCTGTTGCACAGGTTGCATTGGAGGTGAGCACGCAGGTAACAACTACTCCGTTAGTTAATGCGGCGGTAGTATATGTCGGGCTATTACTTCCTACCGGCGTTACGCCCTCATACCATTGGTAAGTTGGCGAACCTCCTCCATTGGTAGGTGTTGCTGTAAATGTAACAGAAACGCCTGAGCAGATGGTTGTTCCCGGGTTGGCAGCAATGGTTACACTCACCGGCAGGTTTGGATTAACCGTCATGGTGATCGCATTACTTGTAACCTGTGGCGGTGCACATGGAGTGAGGTTAGATGTCATCTTAACAGTAACAACATCTCCGTTATTTAGTGTAGTAGTAGTATATGTAGGGCTGTTGGCTCCTACAGGCGTAGCACCAACATACCATTGATAAACAGGGCTTGTTCCTCCATTGGTTGGCGTTGCTGTAAATGTTACAGAAGTTCCCGAACAGATAGCACCTGACGGCGAAGCAACTATGCTAACAGAAGCGGTAGGACTCTGAACCGTAACAGTTACATTGCTCGATCTTGGGCATCCGTTCGTTCCAGTTGCAGTTGCAGTATATGTCTGTGTTGATATTGGTGAAGCCGTAACCGGAGAACCTGTTGTTGAACTCAGGTTCACGTTCGGGCTCCATGTTATTGTTGGTATCTGTGGCGTGAACGTGTACATGGTTCCTACAGCCGGTTGGCCGGTAATGGTATTATTCGGAACGGTATTGCTTGTTGTATTGGTTGATACCGTAACAGACTGGAAGTTGGCTGCCCCTGCTGTTAAACCAACAGATGCATCAGATGAAACTGCTGCCATCGTTCCATAACGGAATTCAATCTTTCCATCAAACTCATACAACCATGCCTGGAAGGTGGTATTGGATGGATCTGTAAGGTTCAACCTCGGCATACGGATCTTCCACTGAACTTTTAATATTCTGTTAGGCGCCGATCCTGTTAACAGGTAACTAACGGCACCATCAGATCCAGTTGAATGGTCATCCCAGAATGGATATATCTTAGGAATATTTGTTGTACTGGTAACGTTGTTGGTGAACTGAGCTACAGCAGCTCCCCCCCCAAGTTTTATCCAGCCATCGGGGCTTGCACTGAATTGTGTATAGGTAGTGTTATTAAAATTAAATGTGAAACCGATAGCCGTTACTGCAGACGGGTCATCATCCCCATTTGTTCCGGCAGGAAGATTTGACGCTAATGATACAATCGTTGTTGCCCCCGTCATCGGATCAAGTGTTGCGCCGGTGCTATAAGCAAAATTATAGTCAGATACCAGGCTCGGTGTGCTTGAAGTCGCTGTAAGCGTTGCACTGCCACCTAAACATATTGTAGTGTCGTTTGATACTACGGGTATTGAAGGAGAAGTATTTACTACTACAACTACATCAGCAGATATCTGGCACAAAGTACCTGGATCTAATGCAGTAACAGTATAGGTTGTATTGGCGAGCGGACTAACAGTCTGGCTTGCCCCACTCAATGGTCCTGGTGTCCAGGTATAACCGTAATTACTATTTGCACTTGTAACATTGAGGTTTGTGCTCTGTCCCTGGCAAATGGTAGGCGGTGTCGCTGAAGCGGAGATGGCAGGAGCCGCAGTTACCGTTACTGGTACAGCTGTTCTCGGACTTTGACAGGAAACCTGGGGAGGATTAAAGGTGTACATAGTTCCTACCGGCGGTTGGCCACTGTTGCTGTTGTTTGCTGTACCGTTACTGCTTGTATTATTTGAAACAGTTACAGACTGGAAATTGGCCGCTCCTGCAGTTAAACCAACTGATGCAGAATTGGAATTAGCCGCCATTGTTCCATAGCGGAATTCTATTTTATCAGAACCTTCATAAAGCCATGCCTGGAAAGTTGTGTTATATGGGCTAGTGAGAGGCGTTCTTGGCATACGAACCTTCCACTGAACTTTCAATATCCTGTTTGGAGCGCTTCCTGTTACAACAAAGGATACATCGCCGTCGGAACCTGTTGCATGGTCATCCCAATATGGATAAATCTTAGGAACATTGGTAGTGCTGGTAACATTATTCGTGAACTGGATTACTGGCGTAGCCGGCCCAAGCAAGATCCATCCATCCGGGCTGGCACTGAACTGGGTATAAGGTGATCCGTTAAAGTTGAAAGTGAAACCGATATTCTGTATTGCTGATGGATCATCATCACCGTTTGTTCCTGCGGGAAGATCAGCAGCATCTGACATGATAACCGTTGCACCAGACATCGGATCAAGGGATGCACCGGTTGAAGCACTGAAATCATAATTTGACACCAGTGGTGAAGGATATGCCGGCGGGTTTGGCTGCGCAGCAACATAGAATGTTGTGCTGGCCGAAATGGTTGGTGTAGTAAATGTTCCTCCTGAGCCCAATATAGAACCACCGGTTGCTGTTGCATACCAGTCGAGGGTTGTACCGGCTGATCCGGTAGCTGTTAGTGTAACAGTTCCGGTACCGCAACGTGTTGCTGATGGCGTTGCCGATAGTACCTGTGGATTGTTTACAATTACCTGCAATGTGTTTGAAGAATAACCGATAGAAGCACCGCAGGTCACTTTCAAACGGAAGTAAGTAGTTGTATTGATGGTTCCGCTTGTTGCTCCCATGGCATTGGTTTGACCAACAATGTCAGACCATGTTGAGTTATCCGGTGATGATTGCCATTGATAAACTATGTTATCCCCCAAAGAATAACCGCTTGCACTGAGAGAAACAGTACCCGAACCACATATTGAAATCGGAGAAGCTGAAGCAATACCTCCGGATGATGAACTACACGCACCTGCATTGAATTCATCGGCACCGATATCAGGCACGGTTACACTCCTGGTTGTGCCGTCGATATCCGTTGTGATGCCGGCAATAGGTGTTGCCAGACCATTCAGCAGCGAAGTTGTTTGAAGGTGAAGATCTGTTGCTGAAATAAAGTTAGGAATGATAGATACTGAATTGGCATCCTTGCCTGTGGCTGTTTGCCATGCTGAAAGGTTTGCTCTTGCAGAACTCAGGAAACCAAGAGCTGCACCGGTAAAGTAATAATCATTATAATTGATATTCTGGTATACAGATGCCGGTGCTGCCGAATAAATAGCATACCTGGTTCCTACCGACTGCGTATTCGAGAATATATTATTGCGGATGTTTAATCCATTGATATCGCTGATAAAAGTAGAGATATTAATGGCGGCTGTAATACTCGAAGAATTGGTTTGGCTGGTTGCCATTGAGATACTGTTATAATATATGTTATAACCGCTACCTGTATAAACCATCATACCATAGCCGTTATCACTTTCGTCAACACCTCCAAAACCAACACTCGATACATCCCAGATGAAGTTGTTATGAATATTGATGGCTGCGGCGTTCTCAGTACCAAGGAAGATACCATTGGATCCCCATCCACCGCTGTCCTGCTGTTTGATATCGCTGATCTTGTTATGGGAGATGGTTCCATTGAATACACCACTGAAGATTGATATACCACTTGCCGTTGAAGTAAAACCACTCGGCACAATAACACCCGCAATGGTGTTACCGGTAATGGTAAATCCATTGATATAGAAAAGAGCTATACCTCTGAAACCGATCTTATCATTAGCAATGGTTGTAGATCCGATGAAGTTGTTTGTGATGGTCCAGTTTTGATCTGCCAATCCCAGACCCGTGTTACCTGCCAACCCGATACCATATTGTGCTGCCCTGATAATACAGTTATTGATGGTATTGTTGTTATTCTTCGCATCGGCATTATTACCGAATACATTACCACCAGATAATATACCAAGCAAAGTTGTATTTCCGGTATTACCAGAAATAATCGTATTCTTTATGGTATTAAAATTCGCTCCATCCGTGGCTGTAGTAGGCCCGTTCGCAATCCAGATCACAGCTGCACTGTTATTGGCATTTGTATTCTGTATGGTAAGATTTTGCGATGAACTGCCATTATTGGACCCGTCGATCGTTACATATTCTGATCCATTGAACTTGATCAGGGCAGTACCGTTATTTCCACTGATGGTTGCTGTTACACCTGCAGCCGGTTTAATGGTAAGGGTATTGATAGCACTCGCAGTTGTATTATGATTGATGGTTATTGGGTATGTTTCTGAAGGATAAGTTGCATCTATAAGGTTAAATGTAACTGCACCACCAAGACATGATGCGTTGTATGCAGCTACCGCAGCCGTAAGCGTTGGATATGTTCCGGCAGCACCTACTGTGTACACGCCTGCCAAACCGGCCGTTACCGTATATGAGTAGAATGTTGTAGGCGGAGTTCCCGCAGCAGGCGGAGAAGTAGTATAACCACCCGCTCCAGTTGAAGGTGAAGCTATCACATTTGGTGGCGCAACAATATCCTGCATCACTATATAATATTCAACGAGCTGACCCAATAAAGCTGTAGCTCCCGGGTCAACAGTGAACTGGTATTGCGTAGGGCTGATATAAGTTGCTGTATTGGCATTCCATGCTCCGGCATTAACCCTCCAGTAAACCACCGGCAAGCCTGCTCCGGCAGTGGGCACACCGGTAGCATCAGAAATGGTAGCTGTAAATGTTCTTGCGCCTGTACCGCACACAACCGGAGGCGTAAATGTTATGGTTGGAGGGAATTTATCCAGCAACTGGCGGTCAAATTCATCTGCACCTATATCCGGTAAAATAGCACCGCCGTTTACGGAACCGGCCGGTCCAGGGCGTACATCATTATCAATATCAACTGCAACACCTACAGATGCACCACCTGATTCGAGCGCAGATTGTGAAGCTCCGCTCGGAACGTGCAGGTCTGTGTTACTTACAAAAGGATGCCCGGTTGTTAAACCGAAGGAAGCATCATCGTTGGATGTTACACCCAATGAAGATGAGAAATTCCTCCAGTTGGTAGCACCCGCTGTTGTACCGGCATTAAAGTTTCCTACTGTATAAATATTAGCAGCATTGTAAACGTTGGTTCCGGCGAAAGCAATACCTGATTTATTAGCAATAGATCCTGTATAATAACCATTATTGTTGAGTGTAAGGTTCATGGTTCCGGCAGCTGCAAATGGCATCATGATCGCTACATAAGCATCACTTGCAGTACCACCGCTTACGGTGTTCACGAAAATATTATTGCGGATATCAATACCTGTTTGCCCGCTGTTGTTAATTGTAAGACATGCAATGAAGTTCGAAGATGTAGCGGTACTTGCGTGAAACAGGTGAATAGAGTTATGATAAATTTTGTGGTTACTTCCGCTGTTAACAAGGATACCATGAACATTTCTTGTTAGTGTTGAGAATGTAAAACCAAGATTATTTTTAATGGTATAGATAAAGTTATTCTGGATCACCATACCATTGGCCACATTCGCCATATTGATACCGGCTGCACCTCCCAGGTTCCTGGAGTAAACATCATGAATAACATTTTTCTGAATGGTTCCGGCCGCTGTTGTTGCACCAATGTGAATACCCGAGGTAAGACCTGTAGCAGAACTTTCAACACCGGAAATGGTATTACCGGAAATGGTATAAGCACCACCCACAGCATTGATCATGATACCCCTGGCATCTGAAGACGCTCCATTGTTCTGAACATTACTGATCGTGTTATTGCTTATGTTGAGCGTACCTCCACCTATGGCGGTAGAAAATTCGATACCAAACAGGTTGTTATTCGCCCACTGCAGTATGTTCTGAATGGTATTACCAGTGATCGTAACTGCATTGGCTCCTCTTACGGTAATACCTTTTGAATATACCGTTGTTGCGGGAGCTACACCTGAATTTCCTATAGTGTTATTGGTAACGGTCAATCCATCACAAACCACAGAAGACTCACCAACAAATGCAATACCGCGGGCACACTGGTTGATCGCATTGTTTGTTATGGTAAGTGCATTGATGGTTGTTGCAGCGGTTGCAAAATCGGTGTTGCTGGTCGTAATAGCTGTTGGTGCTCCTACCGCAGTAGCGCCACCGTTACCACCGGCATAAATACCAAATGTATTTTCGTTGGAAGCACCAAAACCATTGGCATTACCACCTGTTACGTTACCATTGATATTACAGTTCTGGATGGTAATATTATTGGCCGAAGTAACGGCTGCCGAAGTGGCGATCCTGATCACAGAACAGAATTGCAAAGTGTTTGCATTGGAGTTTACGAAACTGAGGTTCCTGTTCGTACCACCTGTATTTGGATTATCTCCATCGATGATTACATTATCTGCTCCATTCAACTGAACCACACCAAGCCCCTGGGCAGGGTTACCAGTAACAGACAAACCGTCTGCAGAAGGTTTAACTGTTACCGAGGTATAACTGGCCGGCGTTGCATTGCCACTGTTAAGTGTAGCCGGCGTTGTACCTTCTGTTGTACTGGCATTAATGGTAACCACAATGACTCCCTGATGGGTACCATCATTGATACCCTCAAATGCCTCCCAGAGTGTATTGTAATTACGAAGCGCCAGACCTGCACTGGCAGTTACAGTTACATTTTGTGCGGTTGCGGCAAAAGCAAATACGAAAAGGCCGGCAAGCAGGGCGGTCACTTTTTTTACAAATGTTTTGCGGATGCGTGCAGTTGTTTGGTAAATTTTTGTCATAATACTTTACACTTTGACTTAAACTTAAATATTGGCATTTTCAACAGCGTATATCCGTACCCTTTGGTACATAAATACACAAACGTGTTTATCTATCTATCGTGATAAATAAACAAAAAGTAAACTAACATCTAACAATTATAGGTTCAGGGAGCGGTGATAATTTTTCAACGGATGCAAAAGGATTGGATGTGTTTTTAATAGTGCTTTTTTCTGGCTAAAACTATCTTTAACAAATCGTTGTAAATGTAATGATAAATCTTTAATAACGATTAAATAATATCGGGGCCCAATCCACAGGTTCTCCACCTGTTTTACCCCTGTTTCCAGCCATAAAAAAAAGCGCCGCCCTTTACAGGACAGCACTTTGGGCTGGTTTGTAATTATGTAAAAAAAGCTTCTCTCCTACCCCTATTTATTTATCAAGGTGCTGTTAATAAACCAGGTTAAAGACCTCGGCTTCATTTTTCTCAGAGATCACCTGCAGGCTGTATTTTCCTTTAGCCAGGGTTTGTTTCGGTTGCAGACTGTACACTACAGTTCCTCCTGTATGATTCAGGGTTGTGGTAAAACAAGCCTGGCCTGCCGCATTGAGAAGCAATACCTTATACTTTCCTTCTGCCTTATTCTGCATACTGATGTTAAGCACGGCATCCGCACCCAAAGGATTCGGGAATACGGTGATCAGCGCCGCGCCCTTTTGAGCCGACACTTTTACAACCTGGCTTAACTTCTCTTCCTGGGCAGATGAAATACTCCTGATACGATAGAAATTATCCCCGTCGTAAGGACTTATATCTAGCCATTTGTATACCAAGGCAATTCCTGATCCATTACCCCGTGCAGCTTCCGTATGCACTTTGCTGAAATTCCTGCCATCCGCAGATCGCTCAACATCATAATGATGAATATTCTGCTCATTCACAACATCCCATTCTACCATAATGCCGGAGCGCTGTTTTGAAGCTTTCACCCCGGTAAAAGTCACGGGTACGGGGCCTGTTTGCCTGAACACCAGCCTGAACCTGTCTGGAGCATAAGATCCGGCATCCGTTGTTACTGTGAAATCAACTGAAGTTGTTGAGGCCATGGATACCGGTATGCTTGTATGCAAGTAATTGTCTTCCAGGAACCCCGCAAGCAACGGGTTTATATTTTCAGGAACAAATTCAATACGGTAATCTGACAACCGCACCTGTGAAAGTCTGAAGAAAATGGTATCGTTATCACCAGGTTCTTTTGTCCTTTCAACAGATAATTGTTTGCCTGATTTATAAATTGAAAGGTTCTCTCCAAAATTGGCAAGCTTCACAGCATCCTGCTCATCAACGATAGCTGAGTTAGATGGATCAAACTGTGATACCACCCCATCGTACAATGAGAACACGCCATTCTGCTTTGCATAGAAATTTGTACGCAACTGTTTGCCTGCGGAAGCAGGCCTTGCCACAAGGTAGCTTCCATCAACTTTCGATGGCTCCTTGAATGTAAGCGTGGCCGCAGCGCCTGATGATTTTACAAAAAATGCCTGCCCGGATTCTATGTAAACGTTTCCGCCTGCATAACTCGGACTTAATGGCGTAGCCGAATAAGTAGGCCCAGCGAAAGTAACATAACCTCCAAGGCTTCCGAGATAAGGATCCCACATATAATATACATCCTGCAGGTTTGTTTTACTGATTTTGCTGAAATCAACAGCAGTCGCATAAGGATTTCCGATGGCTGCAAACTGGCCTGCCCCGATCGGCGGTACACTGAAGTCACCTGTAATAAGCGCTCCTTTCTCCCTCAGCACCGTGGTGGTTGCTGCTGCGGGGAAACTGTTTACGGTTCTATCGCCACGAACGAATGTCATATAAGCCGTTCCCGGAACAAACCTTCCGTTTGAAACACCGGGCACATCAATGGTTGAAGTAACAGCTCTCCATATTCCACCAATAGGATCATAGGTCTTAAGCGATGGGCCTGATGGTGTTTGCAGGTCAAATCCATAAGCCGCCCAGTTGGCACTGTCTTTCGTGATCTGTATGCCATAGCCGGGAGGATTGGTTGCATTTGCCGGCTGATTTTCCTGCCATGATTCGTGTATCGTTTGCAGGTTGTGCTGTGTTGGCACTGACAGGAATCTCCAGGCACGCTTTGCAGAAACAAATCTTTCCACAGTAACATTACCCGTAATCTGGTTGTTGGTATTGGCTACGTTATTGCTGGTTAGGTCGCCCACACTGGCTGTTCCGGTGGCTGTTGATCTCAAAGTGAGGTTTCCGCCTGTACTGAATGTTTTGTTATTGCCTGTAAATGAAAGCTTACCGTACAGGTTCAGCTGGCCCAGCAGGCTTACACCCGGTGATGCCGAAGTATTGCTTATGATCAGATTCTTGATATCATTGTTCAGGAATGTTCCTGCCGGGATGGTTTGGTTAGCGCTTCCAACCATTTCGATGGTACCATCGGTTACATCAAATGTTCCTGAATTGCTGATGCTTCCATAAATACCGAGCTTTCCTGCTCCTGTAATGGTAATAGAGCCTCCCGCTGCAATTGAAATATTCTTGGCTACAGGAACTGTGGTTGTAATTACCGGGTAGAAAGGCTTACCGGCTCCTATCACAACATTCATACTTGCCGTAGGAACTTGGCCACACCAGTTTTGCGGATCAAGCCAGTTGCTGTTCACTCCTTTCCAGTTACCGGCACCCCCACCGCTTCCGTTGAACTCATCAGCACCGATATCAGGTGTTGACGCATCTCTTGTATCCGCATCAATATCATCTGTAATGCCGGCGATCGGTGCAGCGGCTCCATCTATACCGCAGTTTTCTGAAGTGAGTAAATGAAGATCTGTAATGCTTACAAAAGATGGGGCAGCTGTGATTGACAATGCCTCTCGTGGTGTCATCCTTGCCTGCAAAGCTGCGATACCTGCATCATTATTTGTGCCATCGTAATACAATGCACCGGGAGTTGCCAGTGAACCTGCATAAAAAAGATTGTTATTCGAAGTAGCTGCATAGTTACCCAATGTAACCTGGTCTCTTCTGAATGCAACAGTTAAACCTGTACCATTCGCAACTGATTCATTGTCGATGATGTTGTTGCGGATATTCAGTGTAGCCATAGTAGCCGTTGCGCTGGCTGCGTGGAAAAGCCCGGTTGTTCCGAAGTTCGCCCCTGAAGAAGTTGCTTTCAGGTAAATGCTGTTGTAATAGATATTATAAGTACTGTTTGC
>JAFDXA010000363.1 GCA_018268185.1 Bacteroidota bacterium | reverse complement strand
TGGTTCTGTCCTGTATAATGGTTTCTGTGCCTCTCTGTATCTCCAGTAACTGGTTGAGCCTGCTGTTAAGGAAATATATCTGGAGGTTAAAACTCCAACGGGGCATATCTTCATAAAAATCGTTCAGGTATGGATTGTGATCAACATCTTCAAACTGCGGGATCCACTTATAATGTTTGCTGAGCATTTCGGTGAGTGTGGTTTTCCCGGCACCGATATTTCCAGCTACTGCAATGTGTTTTGGTTTTTTAGATTTGCCCATTGTCCTGTTAAAATTTATCGCCTACGAATGTATTGAATAAATATCCCCTGAAAAATGTTTTTTTGATTTTCATTAAAAATAGTTCAGTCCCATGGCCTGCCGTACGATACCCATCGTTTTACCAGCACTTTCCCTGGCTTTTTCAGCCCCTTTTTTCATCACCTGTTCCAGGTATTTTTCATCGTTTAGTATTTCGCTGGTCTTTTCCCTGATGGGTGAAATGAAGTTCACCATATCCTCAGCAAGTTGTTTTTTAAGATCGCCGTAACGTATGCTGCAATTATTATAAGCCTCTTCCTGCTGTTTTACAAATCCCTCATCGCTTACTAATTTCAGTAACAGGAAAATATTCTCAATATAATCGGGCTTTATTGAATTTTCTTGTGTCGGGCCCCCATCTGTTTTTGCCTTCATTACTTTTTTCCGGATCGTATCATCATCATCAGAAAGGTATAAAGTGGCATTCTGGTTTACACTTTTGCTCATTTTTCCTGTACCGTCCAGCGAAGGTATTTTTATAAGTTCTTCACTGAAATTAAATGCTACCGGTTCCGGGAAAACTTCCCCATAGCGGTGATTGAACCTGTTCGCAAAATTCCTGGCCATTTCCAGGTGTTGTTCCTGGTCTTTACCCACGGGAACATACACAGCTCGGTGCAATAAAATATCTGCCGCCTGTAAAACGGGATAGGTAAGTAAGCCTGCATTTACATTATTGGGATTTTCCCGGGCTTTTTCTTTAAAGGTGACTGTCTTTTCAAGTTCACCTTTATAGGCAAGCATATTGAGATAGAGGTAAAGTTCGGAGGTTTCAAAAACATGACTCTGGCAGAATATGGCAGCTTTATCAGGGTTGAGGCCGCAGGCAATATTCTCAGCCAAAACCCGGTGAACATTTTGCCTGAGTTCCTTAGTATCAGGGTGGGTTGTGAGAGAATGGAGATCGGCTACCATGAAATAACATTCATAACTCTCCTGCATCTTCACATAGTTGCGGATAGCGCCAAAATAATTGCCCAGGTGCAAAAAACCTGTTGACCTGATACCGCTCATTACGATATTGGCCGGAATGGCCGCACTTGCCTTGTTTTCTGAAACCAGTCCTGTATTCATGCGATAAAATATAAGGACGGCGAAGATAACAAAACTCAAAGGGATAAAGCGGGATACACACAATTTTCAAACCCCGTTTATATAAAATCATACAGGCTCTGAGCCGAATCCATTACTTTTGTTCAATGGAGATCAGCAATACCTTGATAGATAAACTGGCAAAGCTTTCAAGACTTCATTTTGATGAAGAAGGGAAAACTGCGATCAGGAATGACCTGGAAAAAATGATTGGGTTTGTTGATAAACTTAATGAGTTGAACACTTCAGGAGTTGAACCGCTCATGCATATCAACAGCAATGTAAATGTGCTGAGGGAAGATGAGGTAAAACAGGTTTTTACCCGCCAGCAGGCTTTGATGAATGCATCTGTAAAAGATGAACAGTTTTTCAAAGTGCCGAAAGTGATCAAAAAATAAGCAAGGAACAAAAGATATTTATGCAGGGGATCATTCATCTGGAGAACATTCGTAAAAGCTATTTTTTAGGGAAACAGGAGCTTCCGGTTCTGAAAGGCGTATCGCTGGATGTATATAAAAACGAATACGTAGCCCTGATGGGACCAAGTGGCTCCGGGAAATCAACCTTAATGAATATCCTGGGTTGCCTTGATTCTCCAACAGGAGGGCAATACGTACTTAACGGCCAGGATGTAAGCCGCATGCCGGATGATGAACTTGCTGCAGTAAGAAACAAGGAAATCGGGTTTGTATTTCAGCAATTCAACCTGCTTCCGAGGTTTACGGCTGCAGAAAATGTAGCACTCCCTTTGATCTATAGCGGAGTTTCCAGGAAAGAAAGAATGGAACGTGCAGAAGCTGTGCTGGGGAAGGTAAAGCTCGTTGACAGGATGCACCACAAACCCAATGAATTGAGTGGTGGCCAGTGTCAGCGTGTTGCCATAGCCCGCGCTCTTATTAATGATCCGGCGATCATCCTGGCAGACGAACCTACCGGTAACCTTGATTCTAAAACCTCTTACGAGATCATGGATATTCTTGGAAAGATCCATGCAGATGGAAATACGGTAATGCTGGTTACGCACGAAGAAGATATCTCCATGTTTGCAAGAAGGATCATCCGGTTAAAGGATGGTTTGATAGAAACCGACAGGATAAATGACAATCCTACCGTATTTAAGCAGGAAACATCAGCGGCCTGATCTCTTTTTTACTGCGATTATTGAATGGATAAAATTTTTCAATGGCTTTTAAAATATATACAAAGACCGGCGACCTTGGTAAAACAAGCCTGATCGGTGGTACAAAGGTTTCTAAAAGTCATATTAGAATAGAAACTTACGGTACTATTGATGAACTCAATTCTTATATCGGACTGATAAATGACAATCTGGATCATCAGCATTCAAAAAAGGCTCTGCAGGAAATACAGGACAGACTGTTCACAATAGGATCATCACTTGCCTGCGATCCGGATAAAGAGCCTTTAATGAAAATTCCAGACCTGGGTGAGCAGGATATTGCATTTTTAGAAAGTGAAATTGATGCGATGAATGAAGTACTCCCAGCCATGAAATCCTTCATTCTCCCGGGAGGTCATGTAACAGTATCTACCATACATATTGCACGTTGTATTTGCAGGAGGGCAGAAAGGCTATGTGTTCACCTGCAGGAAGAGAGCCTCTTTGTAGATCCGCTTGTAATTAAGTACCTCAACAGGCTTAGCGACTACCTTTTTATACTTGCCAGGTACGCAGCCCATCTCCTGGGTATAGCTGAGATTCCCTGGCGCCCCAGGGTAAAAGACCAGGGTTAAGTGTCTTAAATAGTTTTAAATAAGGCTCAAATTCATTTTTTCTTCTAGGCTAATTTATATATTTTTGCCGCCCAAATTGCCGGGGTAGCTCAGCTGGTTAGAGCATCGGATTCATAACCCGAAGGTCGGCAGTTCAAGTCTGCTCTCCGGTACTAAGCCCCGAACATTTCGGGGTTTTTTCATGCACGCCTGTACCCCGTTGATTTTGCCATCTCTTTAAAATTCATATAAATACTTCTGATATATTGCTGTACAAAAAATGAATACTGTACAACAGGCATGTATGCAAATCCCCGATTTTGCCATCTTATACCAGAAATTTTTAAGAAAAACCACGATTTTAGGCAGGGCGCCAAGCACCTGCTCCAATTATGCCCGGAGCCTGGCACAGATTGCATTGCACTATAATCAATCGCCAGCCGACCTGGCATTGGATCAAATTGAGGAATATCTCTATCATTTAAAAGACAAATCTGAAACCGGTTCAGATAATCCTTTCAAGTTTACCATCTGCGCTCTTCGTTTTGTGCTCAATATGGAAGGGCTGGATGAACTTAAGTCAAAGCTGCCTTCGATCAGGAAAAAGCGAAAGCTACCGGTTGTTTTAAGCAAACAGGAAATGACAGCCATGATGAATATCCCTTGCCTGCTTAAACACCGGGTACTGATTGCTTTGTTATATGGATGTGGGTTAAGATGTGGTGAGGTAAGGAATGTTAAGGTGGCTGATGTTGATATAGACAGGGCTGTATTGCATGTACGGCAGGCGAAGGGACGTAAAGACCGGTACAT
>JAFDXA010000362.1 GCA_018268185.1 Bacteroidota bacterium | reverse complement strand
GTGGAAGACCGTGATCATTTCCTGGAAACTGTACGCCCCCATCTTACAGGTGAATGTGTTTTATTGCTGATGGGAGCCCGTGATCCCGGCCTGGAAGCTTTCAGCAAAGGCGTATGGGAAGCCATGTGAATGATAAAAGATAAATCATGAATGTTGAATAGTGAATTAATAAAGAAAACCTGGAGAGAATAAAGAACGTGAAAGGGTAAAGTAAAACAGTATTATTTATGTCAACGCTTATAACAAACATAGAATTCCTGGTAAATACAAGGGAAAGCAATGAATTGCTTCGTGGTGCTGCATTGGCAACTTTGCCGGTAATTGAAAATGCTTTCCTGCTGATAGAAGATGGCATTATCGAAGACTTCGGGCCTATGCATGAATTGTCGATGCGGATGCCTGATTTGCCGAAACATGTACTGGATGCAGACGGGAAATCGGTTCTTCCGTGCTGGTGCGACAGTCATACGCATATCGTATTTGCCGGTAGCAGGGAAAATGAGTTTGTTGACAAGATCAAAGGATTAAGTTATGCGGAGATCGCTGCCCGGGGAGGAGGTATTCTGAATTCAGCAGCAAAACTGGCGGCCTGCAGCGAAGATGAATTGTTTGAACAATCCTGGAAAAGGCTGCAAGAGATCAACAAGCTCGGTACCGGCTCCATTGAAATAAAAAGCGGCTACGGTTTGTCGGTAGAGTCGGAATTGAAAATGCTCCGCGTCATCAAAAGACTGAAGCAGCAATCGCCTATGACCATCAAAGCTACTTTCCTTGGAGCACATACTTATCCGCAGGCATATAAAGAAAATCACCAGGGCTATATTGATCTGATCATCCGGGAGATGCTGCCCGTGATAGCAGCGGAACAACTGGCTGATTATATTGATGTGTTCTGTGAAACAGGTTTCTTTTCCCCGATGGAGATGGAAACCATTTGCAAAGCCGGCGCCGAAGCAGGTTTAAAACCAAAACTCCATATCAACCAACTCAACAGCATCGGTGGCATACAGGCAGCTGTTAAGTTAAAGGCCGTTTCTGCCGACCACCTCGAAACAATGACAGAAGAAGATATCAAGTGTATTGCTGATTCCGATACCATCGGAACCTTGCTGCCAACAGCCGCATTCTTCCTGCGCATGGCTTATCAGCCGGCACGCCAACTGATTGATGCAGGATGTGCTATTGCACTGGCCAGCGATTACAATCCGGGATCTTCTCCCAGCGGCAACATGAACTTTGTTACAGCATTAAGTTGCATCCAGATGAAAATGCTGCCCGAAGAAGCCATCAACGCTGCCACCATCAATGGTGCTTATGCTATGGAAGTACAGGATGAAACAGGAAGTATCATGATCGGCAAAAAAGCAAACCTCATTTTTACAAAGCCGATTCCCTCCATTGCATACCTGCCTTATACTTTCGGCAGCAATCATATCGACAGTGTGATGATGAACGGGCGGTTTATATGATCTGCCGTTTAATGTATGCTTTAAAAAAATCTTCACCAACTCCCGATTCCTTTGCATCTTTGTAAGAAACCCAAACAAATATGCAGCAGCTCATAGAATGTGTTCCCAATTTTTCCGAGGGGAACGATATGAATATCATCAACCAGATCACCGCAGCCATTGAATCCGTAGAAGGAGTAAGGTTATTGAACGTAGATCCCGGCAAAGCCACCAACCGTACTGTGGTTACAATGGTGGGTGAGCCCCAACCGGTTATTGAAGCTGCCTACCGTGCTATTAAAAAAGCAGGAGAGCTGATTGATATGAGCAGGCACAAGGGCGAGCATCCCCGTATGGGAGCTACGGATGTTTGTCCGCTTATTCCCATTGCCAATATCAGCATGGAAGAAACGGCAGCCTATGCACAGCAACTCGCTAAAAGGGTTGGTGAAGAATTGCAGCTACCCGTTTATTTATATGAAGCCGCCCAGCCTGATAAATCGAGAAGCAATCTTTCTGTGATCAGGGCAGGGGAATATGAAGGATTTTCAAAAAAGATAAAATTGCCCGAATGGAAACCGGATTTCGGGCCGGCAGCATTTGATCTGAAACGTGGCGCCACGGTGATCGGTGCCCGGGATTTCCTGGTCGCATACAATGTGAACCTGAATACAACTTCAACAAGGAGGGCGAATGCCATTGCTTTCGACATCAGGGAAGCAGGCAGGGTGAAAAGAATCGATGGCAAAGTAGTGAACGATGAAAATGGTAAGCCTGTAAATATACCCGGTAGCCTGAAAGCGGTAAAAGCCATCGGCTGGTTTATTGAAGAATACGGCATTGCACAGATATCCATCAATCTTACCAATATCAATATCACACCTGTTCATATTGCTTTTGATGAAGCATGCAAAAAAGCAAACGAACGTGGCATCAGGGTTACGGGCAGTGAATTGGTTGGATTGATACCGCTCAAAGCCATGACCGATGCCGGTAAATATTTCCTGAAAAAACAAAAACGCAGTACCGGTGTAAGCGGGAAAGAACTGATCAAGATCGCCGTTAAGTCAATGGGGCTTGATGAACTTGCTCCTTTTAAACCTGAAGAGCGCATCATTGAATATATGCTTGCCAATAAGGCTGATAGCAAACTGGTAAGCATGACGCTTACGGATTTTGCAGATGAAACAGCGAGTGAAAGTCCGGCCCCGGGTGGCGGGTCCATTTCAGCTTACATCGGCTCCCTCGGCATTTCACTCGCAACCATGGTTGCCAATCTCTCGTCTCATAAAAAGGGTTGGGATGAACGCTGGGAAGAATTCAGTGATTGGGCCGATAAAGGTGAATATTATAAAAACGAATTGCTGAAACTGGTGGATGCAGATACAAGGGCTTTTAACCAGATCATGGCGGCTTTCGGGTTGCCTAAGTCGAGCGATGCAGAAAAAGCAGCAAGAACAAAAGCAATACAGGATGCAACGAAATACGCTATTGAAGTGCCTTACAAGGTAATGCAACTGGCCTGCGACAGCCTGGAAGTGATCAAAGCGATGGCCGATGTTGGTAATCCCAATTCTGTTTCTGATGCAGGCGTTGGCGCACTGTGTGCCCGTTCCGCAGTAATGGGTGCATTTATGAATGTTAGAATCAATGCTTCCGGCTATGATGATAAAGCGTATGTAAATGACATAATCACCAAAGGCAAGGCGATAGAGAACAAAGCCATTGCATTCGAAGCTGAGATCATAAAGATTGTAAATGAGAAAATCGGCGTATAGCCCGGAATACTTAAATCATTGTATGCGTTTACTTAAAAAGATCATACTGTTGTTGATACCGGTTGCTTCCTTTGCACAACCCAAACCCACAGTAGGAACCATCATCAAATTTGAAAATTTTCTTTCTCAATATGTGCAGCCTCATAATGTGTATGTGTGGTTGCCCCCGGGATATGTAGTATCGAAAAAATATGCGGTGCTGTATATGAATGATGGGCAGATGCTCTTCGACAGCGCCTCCACCTGGAACAAGCAATCCTGGAACCTGGATCAGAGCATGGCCATGCTGCTTAATAACAAAAATATTATGGATTGTATCGTGGTGGCTGTTTCCAATACAGGGCCGTCGCGCCACTCGGAATATTTTCCTACCAAGCCGCTGGCCAAAGTACCGAAGGTTATGAAGGATAGTTTGGTTTCGGAGGAGTTGCAGGGCAAATCACAGGCAGATAATTACCTGATGTTTCTTGTTAAGGAATTAAAACCTTATATCGACAAACAGTTTCCTACTTACAAAGATCAGCGGCATACTTTCATTGGAGGATCGAGTATGGGAGGTTTGATTTCTTTGTATGCGGTTTGTGAATACCCAAGGGTTTTCTTCGGAGCCATGTGTATGTCTACGCACTGGCCCG
>JAFDXA010000361.1 GCA_018268185.1 Bacteroidota bacterium | reverse complement strand
TACCAATATCTGCACGATTAGCAGTCGTGACATCCCTGAAATATCAATGAAAAGTCGAGCACAAGAAGTCCGTAGTTTCTTTGTAATGACAGTCCCAAATCCTGCTGGGTCCTGTCGATTATATTTTAGCTCGACAATATTGATCCCCTTAGCCTCGCAGAGCGAATGAATCGACTCCGATTTGTTCGCCGCAACGGCGGGTTCATAACGTATCAGCAGCACATTAAACGGCACTCCACGTGTTAGTGCTCTCTCTAGAGCTCCTACAGACCGCTCCTCGAACCCTCCGCACACTACAAGCCAATCATCGGGGGAGACGACGATTTCATTACAGGGGTCAATAACTGGTTTTTCAAGGTCCCTTAGGACTTCGGCAGGTGTACGAATCATGCTCTTCACTACTCTGACGCGTCCAATCCAAGCTCAAGCTGATTTTCATCTATTTGCAGTTTTTTTGCGTCTTCCACACTTTTGAATCGGTGCTTTTGCTCGAACTTTTTCGGATCGAGAAGGAAAGTCTCAAAATCGTCAGGCTCAATCTCAATTGAGTCCCGCATACTGAAGGTTAGATTGAAATGAGGAATTAAGAATCTTCGCAGGTAGAGACGTGGCACCACATTTCCACGGCGGCTTTTCCCCCGGAAATCCTCAATGAAGACAGCGTATCGGAGCAATTCGTCGTAAAGTTGACGTGCCTTTTCTGACATCGTAAATGGCTCATATGGTTCTATTCGACTTGCCTGTTTTGGAGGAGAGCCTTCTTCATTTTTTGAATCAGCATACCGGAGGTGTGAATGCGATACGTTTCCGAAAGCTTCCACAATAGACACTAACTTCTCTCCATATTTTGGCGTTCCCCGAAGATTTTTGAGAAACCCGCCAGCTGCCTCACGGATTGCACGATTTTGTATCTCCGGTGGAATTTTACCGTCCTCTTTTGACTTAGCTAATTCTTCAGGTCCACCGAAAAGTCTGACCATGTTTCCTACCAAGCCAATCACATAATGTATGTCCCCACTACACAAACTGCAGAGGGTTTGCCTTCCATTTAGTAACAGCTTTTTTTCGGCACGAATTCTGCGGGCCACCTCGTTGTGTACTTGCTCAGAACTGTCTCCGACTAGCTCCTTTAGTTCTGTGGCTGGGAAATCAGGCTTACTTTGAGCAAGCCGCCGACGGAATACGTCTTCGATAAACGTAAGCTTTTGGCGCATCTCGGCATGGAGATAGACTGAACCAAGGTTATTAAGAGCAAACTCCCTGTTCTCAACAAAATTCTTTCCATCGATATCATATTTGGCAAATGAAACTGGACTCTCGGTTGAAAGCTTAAAGAAGCATACTGAACTACGATGCATAAATATTCGATTTAAGTTGGCCTGAAGATCCTTCGAGATTTTGGGAGACGAATAGTCATCAATAAAGAAATAGATAGGCTTCCCACTTACGAACGAAAGATTGCTAGTTAAGACTCCACAGGTTTTCATTAAAACATCGGGGCCAAAACACATTCCGATGGTGCGCTTAGGATCATTCGCGAATCGTTGCCGGTCGACGGCTTTCAGTCGCTCATTATTAAGCCTTGCTATTATTGCCCTGAAGCTTGCAGATCCTGGTGTTGGTGGAGGAGCAATGCCCAATGCTCCCCACAAAGCATCCGCCGTTCGCGACTCTTCTCGCCTAAATTCATCGATGAAAAACTGACGTGCCCAAGCCTCCACTGAATCCAGAAGCCGTGATAGAAGAGTGGCGGTTACAAAATGAATCGGTATGTTAAACGCCTCATCTCGAGTAGGAATAGAATAGCGAGGGAACGCAAAGTAAAGATCGTCACATCGGTAGTACAGTCCAAGGGACTGCACTTTATCAGGAGCGGCCTCGCCAATACGAAGCTTCTGATCTAAGCTCTGACTTCGAAATACCGTGGTCTTCCCACAGCCTCGAGGGCCGGTAACAACAACGTTATTCTGGCTTTGTATTTCAGATAGTCCTAAGAAACGATCAGAATACAGAGCATGGAGTAGTGAAGGCGCTTCGCCTATTTGCTCACAGCTAAGGAAGTCAAAGGGTGTGAGCAATTTGGTCGCCTCTCTGGCAGAAGCTCGTGCGAATTCTGCATCAAGATCTAGAAGGTTTCGGAGCAATTCTGCTGGCTGTCGCGCCAAAGGGTCCCGGGTCAAATCAGTTTCGACCAAATGTCTAGCAAGGAAGTGATCTCGAAGCCTTTTGAAAATGAATTTATCTTTAGGGCTCTGTGCCGAATAATCAATCTTCTCAAGTAGCTGCTGTAGGATATAGGCTAATTGTTGGTAGTCGTCTTTAAATTTATGGTCACTTGTTGCTTCCGCAACACCGAAATCCGTGACTTTAAATATATGACGAGGACTTAGCAGGTCATACGAATGCCTGTCCTCGACTAGTATGTTTCCTGAGTGAAAATCACCATGGATTACATCCTTAATGAGCATCTCATTGAAAAGATTTAACATAGTGCTAAGCCAGTCAACTATAAACGCGACGTCAATAGCCTCGCCATTCTTTGACATGAAGTTAAGTAACGATACGCCTTGAACAAAATCTGATATCAGGACAACACAGTCTATTCCTTTCGAAACATCGCCCCAATCTCCAATGTCGCTGAACTTGACGACATTTACGCTCGTCAGTACATCCGCCTTATGGACTTCATCGCGCCAATCTTTGTGAAGATTCAATCGCGGGATAATCTTACATGCCAGATCTCGCTTCAAATCGCTTGAATGACCACGAAACAAGTGCGCGTTGCATCCGCTAGCTTTCAATTCGACAATTTGGATATCAGGTCGGCTAGGCAGAGTTTTGCCTATAAAGAATTCTTTGTTTGGCAGGTGTTTACGCATCTTAAGTTTTTTGGAATATCAAAAAATGTTCAGTTTTAACTCCACGGCATTCGCGACGAGTGCGACGCACATCTGGGATATCGTCCGCGATTATTGTTTTGAGTTTTATCCCAGGTGCATATTGAGCAAACTTTGAAATCACAACGTCGGATGGATGAGCGCTGAAAGTACGATGCACCTCTTCCCCAACGATAAGCACACAAAATCCTTTGGGCTTTAGTAGCTTTCGGAGCTTCATTGTCAAGCTTGTGATCCCATTTTCGAACGCCCTTCGTCGAGTGGCAATATCCGTGTCTACTGGTCTTGCCAGATCCGGATCGATGAACCAGAGTCGAAGCCGATTATCTCTACCGTAATCAAGCGCGTTCATATAGGGAGGGCTTGTTATTAGTGCATCAACGCGAGCGGGAAGTTCTAGATGTTCAACGGCCTGCTGAGAGAATTCGACGCTACCCTGCATCGGCTTAGCGAAACGCTTATAGCTACGAGCGATCTTTGAAAGGAGACGAGATCTTAATTCTCGGTAGGCATACATTTCTGGGTAACACTGGCGAGGATATTTCTTGTCTCTGAGGTATGGGACAAGGTGACTGCTCGGATAAGAAAGAAAACCAGGACGCTGGTGATGAAGTATCCCAAGGAAACACGCCATTAAAAACTCATTGCCCGGCCGCCTCGCCAGGGCCGAAAAACGTATTACGTCGCATAGCGTCCTGGGATGAAAGAATTTTCTTATCCAGTGAGGAACCGCACGAAGGTCCGGTCTAGCAAGG
>JAFDXA010000360.1 GCA_018268185.1 Bacteroidota bacterium | reverse complement strand
CAGCATATTTACCTCCGATCTCATTCAGGATGCCTGGAGTAACTGCTACATCTTCTTCCCAGCAGTTGAATACATTCACCTGTTTTGGGTTTACCCTGGAAGAATCTTTGATGATGGAAGAGTTCAGGTTAATGTCTGAAAGGCCTTTCCTGTAAAAATTGATCACCTTGTTGTTTGCAAATACAACAGGGGTACAGAGGTCGGTGATCCTGTTATCGCTAAGGGTTTTGATGATCAGTTCGATGCCTATGCCGTTTATATCTCCACATGTAAAACCGATGATCGGTTTTTTATCTGCTGCTGTACTCATTATGCTGTTGTGATAATTTAATAGCTGTAAAAATACAATATCCGGCGATCAAATCCGTTTATTAATGCCAGGGGTAAATCTACGAAGTGTTTTTACCAATTTTTCGGAATTGTGTATAAAATGAGTTTCTCCGGGGCAATAAAATACGGGAATGCTCGTCTTTCGTTTGTAGTATAATGTCGACAAATATCCATTGATCGAAAACCACCCAAATGAAACCTATAATACGCCATTTGGCTAAGGAAATCAATTTTTGCAAAACAGTACTCCTTCCCCTGTTCGCATTTACCGCTTTTGTAATTACATCAGAGGCTCAAACCGTTATTGTTCCTTTCGGGAGCAACTGGAAATATTTTGACCAGGATTCAAGGCCTTTAAACTGGGAAACAACAGGGTTCAATGATAATTCTTGGAGCCAGGGCGCTGGTCAACTCGGATATGGCGATGGCGATGAAGCAACCGTTGTTGCCTGTGCAGCCTGCAATCCTAAATACATAACTACTTATTTCAGAAAAACCATCAATATTTTCAACCTGGCCAGCTATACAGATTTTACTTTGAATGTTAAGCGTGATGATGGCGTGGTGGTATACATCAATGGAACAGAACGATACGCCAACAATATGCCGGCCGGCAGAACACATGCAACACTGGCTTCTGGTGCAGCAGCAGATGATGGCAATACCGCTCAAACGGTAACATTACTCTCTTCTTTTTTTACAGAAGGCAATAACGTGATAGCCGTAGAAATACACCAGAGCAGTACAGGCAGCTCAGATATCAGCTTTGATCTTGAACTGATCGGTAATGTAGCGGGTGGAACTTCTGTTACAAGAGGGCCGTACCTGCAGATGGCTAACCAGAATGCGGTAACGATCAGGTGGAGAACAGCAGCAGCCTGTAACTCAGTGGTAAGCTGGGGTACAACTTATGGATCATATACAAATACGCTTGACTCCCCAACGGTAACCACAGAGCATATAGTTCGCATATCGGGCCTGGCAGCAGATACAAAATACTATTACACCATCGGCAGCAGTATACAAACGTTTCAATGGGGCACCGATAATTATGTGCTTACCATGCCAGCATCCAACAGCACACGCAAACTGCGTTTCCTTGCCCTGGGTGATTGCGGCAATGCTTCCGCCAACCAGGTAGATACCAAGAATGCATTCCTGAATTACATTGGCAATAATGAAGTGGATGCACTGATCACCCTGGGAGATAATGCATACAGTTCCGGACTTGACAATGAATTCCAGCTAGAGTTCTTTGATATTTATAAGAACGACCTGCTTAAAAATAAAAAACTATTTACTGCACCGGGTAACCACGATTACGGTAACAGCAATGCCAATACCGGTGTAAGGAACAATGCTTATTACAGCAACTTCAGTATCCCCTTTGCAGGCGAATGTGGTGGTACGGTTTCGGGAACACCAGCTTATTATTCATTTGATGTAGGCAATGTTCATTTTGTATCACTGGATAGTTATGGCCGTGAAGATGCCAATACAACAAAACTGTATGATACTTCAGGTACACAATGCAGCTGGCTGAAAAATGACCTGGCAGCAAATACCAAAAGATGGACGGTGGTTTATTTTCATCATCCACCTTATACCAAAACAAGTCACAACTCTGATTACCTGGCAGGAGCCGGGGAGTTGGATCTTGTAGCAGTTCGAGAGAGATTTATCAGGATACTGGAGCGTTATGGAGTTGACCTGGTATTATGCGGCCATTCACATGGCTATGAAAGAAGTTATCTGCTGAAGAATTATTACAACACGTATGCAAGTCCATTGGATGAATCTGCTTTCAATATAACTACGCATACCGCAACGGGCAATAATCAGAATGCGAAGTACGACAATTCAGCCAGCTCATGCCCTTATGCATACAACAGCGGCAAATTCAATCATGGATCTGTATATGTAGTGTCAGGCTCTGCCGGCCAGATCGGTGGTTCTTCTCCCGGCTATCCGCACAATGCCATGTATTATTCAAACAATACAGAAGGCGGATGTTTTTATTTTGAAGTAGACAGCAACAGGCTCGATGCAAAATTCATTTCTTATACAGGTACAGGGGCTTCTGTATCGCCGGTTGTAAGAGACAGGTTCACCATATTCAAAGATGTAAATAAGACCTATAACCTGGTTTCAGCGCTGAATGTTCCTTCAACGCTTACCGCATCCTGGAGAGGCACATACCTATGGCCGAACAACAGCAATGCCGCTACACAATCAGTGGTTGTAAACAATACAGCATCCGGTACATATACTTATACAGTAAGAGATGCCAATACCTGTTTGCAGGATGTGTTCAACATCGTGGTAACGGCGCCGGTTCCGGTTCAGTTAACTTCTTTTTCAGCTTCGTTGAACAGGGATATTGTAATGCTCGATTGGGCAACATCCCAGGAATCGAACAGCGGGTTTTATTCAATTGAAAAATCCATTGATGGTAATCATTATTCTTTCCTGGGTAGTGTGAAAGCGGCCGGAACATCTTCCCTGCAAAAGAAATATCACATGACAGATATACAACCGCTCGACGGCGTGAATTATTACCGGCTTTCCCAGACCGACCTGGATGGACGTAAGAGTAACCTCGAAGTAAAACGTGTGGTATACAAAGGTGCAGATGAATTCAGGGCAACCTTCATGAATATCGGTAACGGTATGGTGAATATAGCCATTCACAATTCCACAACCGGAACTGTGAGTCTGAAAGTAACAGACCTATCGGGTAGAACGGTGCTGGCAAAGGTCTTCAATAACAGTACAACAGATTTTACCGAGGGCATCAGGTTGCAGAAAGGTAATTATGCTATTGTGCTTATGAATAGTAAAGCTGAGAAGATCAGCACCAAAATATTAGTTGATTGATTTTAAAACTTAGCATAGACATGCTGTAAGAATACAGTCATGCCAAACAGTCCTGTATTATGAAAATAAAATTACAAATCCTGCTAATGGGCCTGTTGCTTTCGGCAACGGCTATGGCACAGGTCATACGACCCTTCACCAAGCGGTATTACAACCCATCGGTGAAAGGTAGTATAGTCTATGTGTCAAACAGTATTGTGTCTTCCACCGGTATAGGTTCCGGGGTGCCTGGAACAGGCGAACTACCTCCCGGAGGAAGCTCAACAAACAATGGTGGTACGGGTATTAACATTGATGTTGACAATACTACAACAACCCTCATGGCCTACGGCAGTACCTGGAAATACTGGAATGCGGATTCAAGGCCGGCCAACTGGCAAACAACAGCTTACTCAGATGCTCTCTGGCCCTCAGGACCTGCAGAACTTGGCTATGGTGATGGCGATGAAGCAACCTGTGTTCCTTCAAGCTCATCAGGAACACTGTGTTTGCCTACGGGAAATAAATACATGACCAATTATTTCAGGCAGGTGATCAATATTCCCAACCCTTCAACATACGCAAGTATCATTATGAATGTGATACGTGATGATGGTATTGTTGTATATGTAAATGGAACGGAAGTGGCACGCGATAATATGCCATCAGGAACACCGGCTCATTCAACGGCTGCTTCTTCAAACATTAATGGAACAGCGGAATCAACACCGGTTACATTTACCCTGAGCCCTTCATTGTTTATTGCCGGGAATAATACCATTGCGGTAGAGATACACCAGGATAATGCAAGTTCATCAGACATGTCTTTCCGCATGGAAATGCTGGGTGTTGATAACCAGGGAACCTACAATTCATCTTCCGCCGATCTCAACCTGCCAACCTGTTCAACAGTATTATTTGCCGGATTATATTGGGGAGCAGGAGAGGGATCTAATGCAGGTAACACATCGTGGATCACCGGAGAAACAACCTGTAAGCTCAAATTGCCGGGGGCTGCAACTTATACAACGATCACATCAACACAAACAGACTATCATAACCCAACCCTCGTACCCGGGTATTCACATACCGGTTACAAGTGTTTCGCAGATATAACATCACTGATGAATGTGATCAGTCCAAACGGTACATACACCGTTGCAAACATGTTATCCTCTGCAGGTAAAGGAGATGCCTATGGCGGATGGACTATTGTAATTGCATATTCAAACAGCACATTTACACCCCGGAATCTTACTGTGTTTGATGGAAATGCTATCGTAAAAAGCGGTAGCGGAAATGCGGATGTGGCTATCAGTGGATTCTTAACGCCGCCTTCAGGTACAGTTAGCTGCGAACTCGGTACCGTGGTATATGATGGTGACCGGACTTCTAGTGACGGATTTCAGTTTAAACAGAATGGAGCCGCATCATTTTACGATATGGCCACAACAGCAGTACCACTGAATGCCAGTGCCGATGCCTGGAACAGTAAAATATCACACAAAGGAGCTGTAGTAACAACAAGAAACCCTGCTTTTAATAATACGTTGGGTTATGATGCTTCGATTTTCGACCTGCCAAACTCCGGCAATGCACAGTTATCGAATAACCAAACGGCAGCAACGGTAAGATTTTTCTCCAACAGCGAGAACGTGATCGTGCAGGTACTTACTACTTCTATTTCGCAATACACACCGGCATTCTCATTCACCAAATCAGCAACCGATCTGAATGGTCCTATAACAATTCCCGGGGATAGTATCCGCT
>JAFDXA010000035.1 GCA_018268185.1 Bacteroidota bacterium | reverse complement strand
CCTCGGCCGCGATATTCCAGGGCACTGGGAAGGTGACCTCATACTCGGAAAAGATCGAGAAAGTGCCATTGGTACTTTAGTGGAAAGAAGTACTCGATCTTTGATTCTGGTACATCTTAAAGCAAGGGATTCAAAAACCGTACGTATCGCTTTTGAAAAAAAATTTAAGGCCTTACCGCTACTAATGAAGAAATCTCTAACCTATGACAACGGTACGGAAATGGCGCAGCATAAATTGTTTACAAAAAACACGAAAGTTCAGGTCTATTTTACACATCCTTACAGCCCTTGGGAACGGCCTACCAATGAAAACACAAACGGGCTATTACGCCAGTATTTCCCAAAAGGTACGGATCTTAGCAAAGTATCAAAAAAAGAGTTGCAGCATGTACAAGATGAAATGAATGAAAGACCAAGACGAACACTCGGCTACAAATCACCGGCACAGGTATTTGAAGAAATGATTCTAATGAAACTAAAAAATTAATCCGTTTCCCATGTTAAACAAAAAAAATTAACTTTATTAAAAGCGTTGCACTAAAAACTTGACACCGCCAGGTAACTTTGCTCAACATGAAAAAATCTATAACATTTTTAATTGGTGCTGGCTTTTCAGCCCCAAAAGGTTATCCGATAGGTTCTCAATTAAATAACTCAATTCTAAATTGCACAGGAGAGGAATTTGCATTTTCATCAGGTGGCACATTGGCAATGAATACTGACGGAACAAAACCTGATTGGGGATATCAAACAGCTTATGATATACAATTTGAACTTTGCAAAAAACTAATATCCCTATATCATGGGTTTACAGGTGGTTTTGATTACGAAGAATTTTACGATTATTTAAGAAATGAAGCTGCAAAAGACAAAAGGATTGAACCAGAGTTGAAACAGTATATGAATGGATATAGTTCTCTTGAACAAATCATTAACCCACTCGATAATATATATTCACAAATCGTAGGCTATTATTTAAAAGATAGCACTGGCAATAGTTGGCATGATAATGAAGGCCACGCATGTGGACCAATATATCCCGGATACACAGGTATTTTAAATTGCTTGTACGAACTTAAAAAAACACATAAACTAAACATTCATACACTAAATCATGACATTTTTCTTGAGAGCTTGAATTCATCAGACTGGTTAGAGGATGAACTATGCGATGGTTTTGAAGAATTAGGGTCACAATACTATGGAGAAATGAGGGTCAAGGGCAGGAACTATAAAGTAAGATTATCCAGGTATACCGGAAACTACGATAAAAACATTTGTCTTCACAAACTCCATGGAAGCCGGGATTATGCAGTTTATTATGCATCCGATAAAAATGGAATTGGTCGTCCGGAAAACTATGTTAAAATAAGATATGGTATTGGATTCGGAGATATTTATAAAGAAGAAGTCAAAAATAATCAGTTAACTTATGAGCATTGTTTTATTAATTCTCATGCCGACTTTCTAACTGGCACAACATCTAAAATAGAACGATATCAAGAGCCTACTTTCTACAAGAAACTTTTTGAAATCTTTAAAGGCAATCTACAGGAAGCCGAGAAATTGATAATTATCGGTTATGGCTGTAAAGACACCGAGATCAACAAATTGATTATTGAAAACTTTGACTTTAAAAATAAGCCCGTTACTATTATAGATCCCTATCCCTCTCAAATGCTAGAAAACTTTCGCAACCAAGTTAATGGGGTCTTAATCGAAAAGGATATTGACAATGTATCAATATCTGACATTCAATGAAACGTTGCCCAACAACAGCATTGAATGCAAACTGGGCGGATGGAAGTAATCCCAGCATCAACTCAGTACCTATCTTCAGTTAACCGGCTTGACGAGTAACCTCGCCGCCGGCAGTTTTGGCTACGCTCCCAGTGCTCCCGGCTGGCTTTGTGGTCTAGTTAAAACTCCTCATCTTTAATGAACATTTGCAACCGGGCGGACAACGCAAGTATTCCAAGCTTGCGTCAATGCTCGAGCGTTGTAATGCCATTTCTTGTCGTCTTCTTAATACTGAATCTTACACCATAACTTTATTTCGTAGAAAGCTATTTATGTTTTTGAGTTTTTTTATATCAGTAAGATATTGATAAAAAAGCTTTATCCGGGATGCTTCAATTTGGTCAAAGATTTGCTTCCCTTCCGAAATGCTTTTATGATATTCAAATGTTGGAGGCAATTTTATTATACAACTATTAATAAGAGCATTCAATTCAGCAAGACAACTTATTAACTTATCAGTCATCCAAATTGAATATCCCATCAAGTCATTTAGATCAGTACCAAATTCCATTAAAGCATCTACTGATGGTCTTTTAGTATCATAGAATATGTTATGAAATATTTTTTTATCAGATGCATCTACATTCCTTACTTGTAACCTCAATAAAAGGCTTTCCATTTTTTCATAGGCTATTTGCCTCTTTTTAAGAATATACTTTTTATGGTCATAGTCATACTCATGTCGTCTATTATATAAGTTCCAAGCAACGGTAATAATTCCTCCTGATAGTGCGCCACTAATTAAAGATTCTGTATTCATCATAATAAAATGTATTGAATAGCTAAGGTAATTACTATCAACAATTTCAGTTTGACATCAATTCAGCACTATTTTCAGTAGACCTGAGAAGAAAATGTGAAAATCTATTCTAATAGTATTTTTATGAATATAATTTCTCGTAAAATCGAAACCATGTTAATAAAAAAGTTAGACTCTCTGGTTATTCCTTCTTCTTGCGCTTCCTGAGTGAATCCATCACAACTTTAGCAACTGAAGCACGTTTTCGTTCCATTTCATCCTGGCCAATTGCATCATAGGAGACTTTCACCCGATACCCCTTCATAGTTGTTTCCTCTTGTGCCGCTCCTTGATTGATGCTATCGAGGTATGAGAAAAACGCATCGGGAGTAAAGAAAAGCACCGGCTTTGAATCAAAGTCCTGAATGGCAGCAGTGCATTTTTCTTTGATCCTACTCAACTGCTTGGGATCACCGGACATCGACACAACCAATGTAAAACCAGCGTCAAGGCATTTCTTGATGTTATGTACTTCCCAATCCGGTTCTGTGGTATGAGAAATCTCAATGGCAATAGTGGTATCTTCTTTGGCAAGGAGTACGTCAACCTGCCCTGCTGCTTGTGGGAGGGGAGCTTCAAGGGTCGCAACATACCCTCTTGCCTCTGCCATTTTCTTGACTAATACTTGTAAGTAACGGTGAGTAGATTGATCCTCTTGTGTTTCTTCCACTACCGGTTCTTGTTCCTCTGTTGGTGTTGGGGGCGGAGTAATGATTGGTTCGGGTTTTTCTTTTGGAGTGGGCTGTACAGGTTCTTTCTTTTCTTTCGGTTGTTCTTTTGGAGGTTCTTTAGGCTCGGGTTTGGGATGTTCTGTTTCAACACCACCAAAAGTTTCAAATAACGCTTCCTCGACGGTGGCTCGGTCTGAAGAATATATAGCTCGGGTATGAGTAATTACGCGTCGTTTATTAGCTTCCCTCGTCTCTTCTGATGCGTCAGGAAGGGAGTATGTGTCAAGTGAACAATCAAACTGTGGTTGCTCTATGCGGACTATTGCCTCACCTCTTCCGAGACTTTGCAGATCATGGTGATCAAATCCGCTTAATCCTTCCTGCAGTTTTTTTGCGTCAGGTTCCCCCACCCGAAAGATCACTCGGGTATAGCAGTTTCCGAGTACGCTGTTTAAGAGTTCTCCATCTTCACGTTGTAACTGTTGTAAGTCTTGGTGGGAAAGAATCAATCCAACCTGGTATTTCCGAACCCCACTAATCATCTCTTTGATCGAAGGTGTCATGAAATGCTGGAACTCATCAAGGTATATGAAGAGTGGGCTTCTGTTCTGAGAATCCTGGCGTCGTAGGATAGCTTGATGCAGTTTGGAAAGTATGAGTGACCCGAGCAAAAAACTATTTTCTATTCCCATAAGGCCATGTGAGAGCTTAAGGAGTATAATCTTGTTTTCATTCAAGAGCTTCTCAATATCAATCCCCTTTCGCTGTACCAGCATATTCCTGATGGCCCGAGGGCGAAGAAAGGTGTCAAGCCTTGTGAGAATAGGGCCGATGGAAGTTGATTTTTGAAGGGGGTATTCTTTCAGCCAGTAGTAGGATACTGCGGGGTCGGTAACGGTTGAAAGGATACTGCTTCGAAAATCCTTCTCGATTAAGAATCTTCGAAGATCATGCAGAGTTCCCCCGTCTTTGCTTTCAAGTATTGCCAAAATTGCATTTCCGAGTACTGCACTCATTTGGTCTCCCCATGAAGTTGCATACTTTCTTATGACAGCTACCAAGTCTGAGGAAAGCAGTTCCTTTTCATGGTCACTAAACGCCTGAAGGATGTTTATACCGATGGGATAGTCAATGTCTGAGGGGTCAATGTACACAACGTCTTTCAGTCGTTCTTCGGGAAGCTGCGCCACTACTTCATCCACTAAATCTCCATGTGGATCAAAGAGCACCACTCCGACACCAGCTTTGGCATCCTGCACAATCATATTTGCCAAGAGTGTTGACTTGCCGGTGCCGGTAGCGCCGATAATGTGAGTGTGCTTTAATCTATCGGTTTGCGAAATTGATACCGTTTCTTCAATGCCATTATGAGAGTTTTTGCCCAATACACATTCCTTTCCCTTTGCAATGGCAGGCACAGCTTTTGTTTTTCTGGTAGTGGCGGTTAGTTTCTTTGAAACACACGCATCGGTTGGTAAATGGACCAGGTTAAGGAGCTCATCCATATTGAGGAGCATCCCCATCCGATGGGATTCCCTGAAGCGAATGTCGGTAGCTCTGGTGGTGAAATCGTATGATGGTTCTGAGAGTGGAATAAGTTCATTAGTTGCACTTTTTATTCCTATCATTAATGCAGAACTCAATTTTTGGAGAATGTAGTGTGCCTGGTTGAGTTCCTCTGCTTGAGCAACTGCCCGTATTGCAACCCCATATAAGGGACTTTGGATTTTTTGCTTGGCAAACTGTGGTGCTTGAAAGTCATCAACAAAAAAGGAAGATCCATCATGCATAGTGACGGAACTTACGATACTTGCTTCCCATTTATTCACTGTCGGTTGCAAGAGTACCTGAACAACTCCCTGCTCTTGCTCCTGTAGCCGATCTAATACTGCGACAATGCCAATGAGTGGATCAAGGGAACTATTCATTTGGAGTGGCCGGGTGAACTCCTGTTCGAGTCCGAAATCAACCAAATAGGTACTTAATTCGGGGTCAATAATATTCTCAACATAGAAATCATCGTGTAGGAGTGCAACTGTTGGAAAGAAGGCTGTGAGGTATGTTTCAAGCACATCGATCTCGGATGCTGGTACAACGAACTGGAATATGATAGTCGTTGCTGTGCCGATAATCTCAAAAGACAGCGGTACTTGCATTGTTGAAAGCATAGTCAACAATGCTTTCATTTTATCTATTCCCGGCTTCTTGTCTTTTGGAAGTTTGAGTTGTATAGCTTTTAGTTCTTCTTCTGATTGATACGGAAAGAATTCTAATTGCTCATAGTCAAGAATTGCCTGAGCGAGTATGGTAGGTTGTTCTGTTGGCTTAGCAAAAAGTTTACTAATAATCGAATGCCGCTTTCCATCGTCAATTCTCTTTTCTGGAAAGCCATGTCTGAAAAAAGGCATGAAAGGAGGTTCCAGGGCAATCGGTTCATCGGCAATATACCACCCCCTTCCCCGGTATTCCCAAGTATAAAATTGAGCTGTATAAAACTCAGCGGCAGTCATCGTAACTTGTTACAGTCCGCCCATTTTGAATGCCTTTTCTTCGGTCGTAAGTGCCCGGAAGCCTTTACCTTCGGATACCTTTTCAATAGATTCAAGAATGCATTCATGCACACAGGAGCGGAACATATCTTCTTCATCTACCTGGTAAAACGTTCTATTGGCAGCCCTAGCCTGAAGATAGTTCCCAAACCTTGTGTTCTTAAATACGGTTCTCATTGCCCCGGCAGATTCATATAACCACCAGGAAATAAAGAAGTCTGTTCCAAATGGGGCAGCACAAATATCAAAGACTATATCACCATGCTTTATTCTTAGGTATTCCCGTGAAGCCGATAACATTCCTGCTTCTTTATGTGTAGTTCGGGAAATCGTTGAATTAGGCATGTTATGACTTTTGAGGATTTCTTCGAGCTTGCCGTAAAAGTCAACAGAAGACATGTTGAAAGAATGAAAGAAATGTGACCAGTGTGATATTACATTACTGACAGGGATGTTGCCGCCGATTAATGATGGAGCTGCACCGGTGTTTCTGAGTGTGAAAAAAATAATTGCACCTACGATGAGAAGGATGAGTACGAGGGTCATAAGATTAGAGTTTTTAGGGGTGAACAGATATGTATTAAGATACATATTCAAATTGGGTTACACAATACCCGAAAGTGGTAATATTAAATAGTTCACGATATTCAGACCCTTATATTTTCATGATTCAAAATATTCTATTTGAAAATGTAGCAAAATGGGAATACACAATCACTTCTTTTGCCAGTTATAAATTTGGAATACCGCCCCCAAACTGAATGTCAAAATCTGGTCTACATAAAATGGGACACATTCTTTAAAGCCATGAACATAAAAACTGGGTGCCATCAGCAGCTGCATTTTACCTAACTGCTGCATAACCATAACAAGCAGTAACTTTAACTTTACATCTTACTTTAGAAATTTTACATTCTATTACCGCTCAAGTACCCTCTCTCAATAATTACGCCGCATACTCGCGCTAGTTAGACGGCTTACTAGTTTCATAAGGCTTTACTGAAAGAAGGACGCTATCAAATCTCGCCTTTTTTTCAAACCTCACATTAACATATCCAACAATAATTTCTCCCAGAAATAATTCCTTCCAATATCTTCCATTTCCCTGTATCCCTTCGAAATGAAGAGTATCATTTTCATTTTTTTT
>JAFDXA010000359.1 GCA_018268185.1 Bacteroidota bacterium | reverse complement strand
TGTCTGCAACGGTTCCTGATTGGAATGCGGCGGGTACAACGGCTCCGAAAGAAATGATCCTGATAACACAGAGCCTGAAGGAGCTTAAACTGCTGATGAGTGATTATGTTGGTATCGTACGAAATGATGAACGTTTGCGCCGGGCAGATAAAAGACTAGACCTGTTGCACGAAGAAACAGAACAACTTTACCAACGCACAGCAGTTTCACCGCAGCTTTGCGAACTGAGGAATATGATTACCGTAGCTTACTTGATTGTGAAGAGTGCAGGATTCCGGAAGGAGAGCAGGGGGCTGCATTATAATACTGACTATCCTTCAAAAAGTAATTTATTGCAGAATACAATATTGTAAATAAGTGCTGCATGAATAAGAATACAGTTATAATAACTGCTTCCGAATTTTATAAAGAAGGTGTTTCTGAATAAGATCTGAAATATGTATTACATCCTATACGGCTTTTTATACCTTGTTTCATTGCTGCCGTTTTTTATTTTATACCGGCTGAGTGACATGGCTTGTTTCATACTTTACTACGTGATCAGGTACAGGCGTGGGGTTGTTTCTGACAATCTCCTCATCGCATTCCCGGAGAAAACGCAAGAAGAAAGAAATAAGATTGCCTGGAAGTTCTATCTCGGACTTACAGATACCTTTATTGAACTGATCAAATTATTGAGTATATCAGAAAAAGAATTTGATAAGCGTTCTTTCATAGACCTGGAAAAAGTGAATGAACTGATCGCAAAAGGATATAACATTCAGTTTGAAGGCGGCCACCAGATGAACTGGGAATATGCTAACTGGGCAGCGGCCAAAAGGCTGAGCATTCCTTTTGTAGGCGTATATATGAGGATAGAAAACCAGGCGTTGGAAAAGATCATATATGACCTTAGAAAAAAATACGGCACAGTGCTGGTACCAGCCACTGCTTTTAATACAAGGGTTCACCATGTATTCAATGAACAGTATTCCATAGGCCTTATTGCAGACCAAAGCCCGGGCAGTCCGAAATATGGGTACTGGCTGAATTTTTTTAATAAGCCAACATCTTTTACAGCGGGGCCGGAGAAGGGGGCCAAGAGAGGAAAAATGGCTGCTGTTTTTGTTCGCTTATATAAAGTAAAAAGAGGGCATTACCGCTTTGAACCTATTGAATTTATTGCAGATGCAGGAAACCTGGAACCGGGAGAACTTACAATAAGATACCGCAATTTTCTTGAGAATACCATCAGGTTGCAACCGGAGAATTATCTCTGGAGCCATCGTAAATGGAAAACGGACTATATAGATGAATACCGGGAAAGATGGATCGATCCTTTACCGGCACCAACTGTAAAATGATATTTTAGATGGCAGTTTATTAATTAAGTACGCTGGCTTCCTTAACAATTTTTGCTTTCTCTTCCAGTTTGATCTTATTCCATCCACCCAATACATTCCTGATGTTATGAACTCCTTGTCTTTTCATCAGGGAAGCAGCAATAACACTTCTGTATCCACCGGCACAATGAATGTATACATTCTGGCCTTCTTCAAACTGGGCTATGTTGGCTACATCGGTCATTTCATCCAGTGGTACATGAACTGCATCGGCGAGGTGGCCATCAGCAAATTCTACGTCTTTTCTAACATCAAGCACAACAAGGTTAGGATCGTGAGGAATATCCATGATCAGTTCATCAGCTTCCACATCAATGATCATGTCTATTTTTTCACCGGCAGCAACCCAGGCTTCAAATCCACCTTTTAGATAGCCCTGCATTTTATCGAATCCAACCCTGGCGAGTCGGATAACACTTTCCTCTTCTTTACCGGGTGGCGTTACAAGTATAATGGGTTTGTCGAAAGGCAAAACGATACCAGCCCATTCTGCAAACCTGCCTTCGAGTCCTATGGAAATAGAGCCTGGAATAAATCCGTTGGTGAATTCGGTAGCCGGCCTCGTGTCGAGTATGATCACATCATCAGCGTTCATTGCAGTTTTGAAAGCAGGGATATCCAGTTCTTTCATTCCTTTTGCTTTTACATCGCCAAGTTCTTCGTATCCCTGCTGGTTAATTCTTGCATTGATCGCAAAATATTTGGGCGCCATACTTAAACCAGTGGTCACTGCTTTTACAAAATCCTCTTTTGTTTGTGGTTGCAATGCATAGTTTGTTTTCTTTTCATCACCGATCGTGCTGTGTGTGTTCGGACCAAGATTTTTTCCGCAGCTGCTGCCCGGTCCATGAGCCGGGTAAACAAGGATGTTATCTGCAAGTGGCATTATCTTCTGCTGAATAGTATTGTACATGATCTCTGCAAGCTCTTCACTGCTCATGTTACCACTGCTCAGGTCGGGCCGGCCTACATCGCCAACAAACAAAGTATCTCCTGTAAAAATTGAATGAGGCTTCCCGGTTTCATCCTTTAAAAGATAGCAGGTGCTCTCCAATGTATGCCCTGGTGTATGAAGTACTTCAAAACTTATCTTGCCCAGTTTAAAAACTTCTCCATCCTTTGAAATATGTGCAGCGAAACTGGTAACAGCCCCGGGGCCATATATAATAGGAGCGCCGGTTTGTTTGCTGAGATCGATATGGCCGCTCACAAAGTCGGCATGAAAATGTGTTTCAAAAATATATTTGATGGAAGCATTCCGCTCTTTCGCCATATTTATATATACATCAATGTCTCTCAACGGATCAATGATAGCCACTTCTCCTTCACTTTCTATGAAATAGGCTGCCTCACTCAGGCAATTGGTGTATAGTTGTTTGATGAACATAAGCAGGTGTATTTTTTTCTAATGAACAAAAATAAGAATAAAAAAGCGGCTGTTTTTTTCAGCCGCTGCAGAAATCACTAATCATTTTTATCCAACCAAATCCTGAACGAACTGGTTAATTTCTTCTATTCGTTTATAATTTACTGTGTAGTAAATAAATTTTCCATCCCGTTGAGTACTCACAATACCCGCTCGTCTCAAAATGGCCAGGTGTTGCGAAGCTACAGATTGTTCAAGCCTCATCCGCACATAAATTTCTGTTACCGTGATCTTTTTTTCTGTTTCGATCAGGGCTAAGATCTGCTGACGAAGTTTATGATTAAGAGCTCTGAGAACAAGCGCAGCCTTCTTAAGGTTGTGGAAGTTGATCTTCAGTGTTTCCGGTGTTTCGGCAACAGGCATAGCGGCCTGATCATTTGCCTGGTTTTCAACCATCATAGGAAAAAAATTTTAAAAATGCGTAAACAATATAATGTTCAGCAAATATACAAATGAATAAATATTTATGTATGTATGGATTGTTAAAATATTAGATATGACAGCCTAATTGGAATAAAACTCTTTTACATACAAGGGCTCACTGTAGCCCAGGTTGCTGAAATTTCCGGATTGAAATTTCTGAAAAGAAAGGATTGCCGTAGTCGCAATTATTTCAGGATCAGGTAAGAAGACTGCATGATTATGTGTAATGCTTTTTTGCCACTTCAAAGCGCCACTGCCGGCGAAATAAACCGGCCCTTTTTCCAGCAACGAGCTAAATGAATCAGCATCAAGGATCAAAGCACAAGGGGCTGTCAGTTCTTCAAGCTGTTTATTGTAAAGTGCTGTATAGACTTCCATTCGCCTTGCATCGATCATCGGGCAAAAAACAGTTGCTGCATTAGTTTCTTTAGCGGAATGAATCATGGAAAGCGCCATAGCCGGCAGTGTTCCAACGGTTATAAAAGGTTTGTCGAGGGCATAACACAAACCTTTAGCACTGGCCATACCAACCCTCAGGCCTGTATATGATCCGGGGCCTTCAGTTACCGCAACAGCATCCAGTTTCTTTAAAGAAATGCTGTTTTCTCCAGCGAGTGATTGAATGGCAGTATGCAGGAAACCAGCATGATCTTTCTGGCTGTGGTTACTGGCAGAAGCGAGTACAGTGCCGTTCTCCGCAAAACTTACAGAGGCAGTCTGCATTGATGTATCTATGTTCAGAATAAGACTCATGAATCCGTTGCTTCCTGTTTGAGTAATGAAGATGGTGAATAGCGCTTATCGGTTTGTGATAAAACATCCAATAATGCAAATATGTTCTTTACGCCGATCATTGCAGCCCATTCAAAAGGGCCATAAGGATAATTGGTGCCGAGTTTCATAGCAGTGTCGATCTCTTTATCGGAACTTACCCCGATTTGTTTGGCGAAATATGCTTCGTTGATGATCATTGATATTACCCTGGCTGCAATAAAACCCGGTTCATCGGGAACGAATACGGCTTTTCTTCCCATCAGTGCAAAAGCTGCTTCGATTTGCTCACCGGGTTCACCGGAGATTTCCCAAAGATCTCTGCGGATAAAACTGCTCCAGCCATTTATCCGGTAAACATGCTTATTAGCATTTAACTGTTTTATCGTTTTGTGAACACTGTTAATGATCACAGGCTTGCTGAATTTACCATAATCATGTTCGGCTGTACCCGGCAGCAGATTTATATAGACATCAAATCCCGGTGTTTCAACAAAACTTGCTTCATTGCTGCAACGGGTAACAGAACTGCTGTTTACATTCAATTCACTCCAGGTACTTTCATCAGCCAGAACGAGAATATTCATTACGATCGGTTTTTGCAAAAATAGGTGGTTGATAAAAG
>JAFDXA010000358.1 GCA_018268185.1 Bacteroidota bacterium | reverse complement strand
TTATGAGTACAACCATATTAATAGCAAGTCCGAAAAACTCCCTTGTCTCTTCGATCCATGGTTTTGTTGCCTTCATGCTTTGCACCAGGCTTTCCGAATGATGTTCTTTCATCCAATCCAGCACGCCGGTTTTATCATAAAACAGGTAAGCGGCATACCCGGCATAAACTGCCAGGCCAATATAATAGAGTATCCTGTTATACCTTCCTTTCAGCGCCTGGTAACACAGGTAAGCAGCATACAGGTATATCGGTATCCATACATAAGGATCGGGATCATTGTATTGAAGCCCGGCACAGAGAATAAAATAAACGATAAAAAAGATGTTGAAAATTTTCATGCTATTCTGTTATGTTGCCATTCAGTTCTCTACCCTCACCCGGTAACGGATGGCAGGTTTGTAGTCAAATACCAGTTCAAGATAGTAAAGTGAATTGTCTTTTACCACAAAATCGAACTGGTAATTGTTGCCGTTTCTTGTAAAAAGAATATACTGCTGCTTCTTTTCAGCCCAGGTATCTCTTACCAGTTTTGTTTTTCTTCTGCCGGTATTGATGGTTGTCCAAAGGGGAGGATTTCTGAATATGTTTGAATTCACCTGGATCAGCCCGATGTCTTTTTCATAATCAAAATCAAAATGGATGCTATCTCCTTTTTTAAGTTTTATTACGCCGGTTAGGGGCGTATGCTCCCGGATATTTGCAAGTGTTTCTACAGAAAAGTAATGCGGTCTGTTGAAGAACTGCTCTTTGGTTATCGAAGGCTTCTCCACCCATTTGCCATTCTGTGGATAATGATTCCTGGAAAAAGGTTCAAAAGTCTGAAGCCAGTAATACTCTTTGTAATCCTTTACATAACGCAACAACATCCCTGTTTCTTCATCTTCCGTACAATAACCGGCAGCCCATGTGGGGTCGAGATAATACCAGGTTCTGTCGATGAGTACAGCATCCCACCAATGATTCACACCCATATTGTTTCCTACCTGGTATGGTTTTGTGCGTGCATACCCGGGAATGGCTTCACATTGTATGTAGCAGAAATCGCACATTTTCTTAAAGAGTTTTGAATAACCTTCGGCAATGGCTTTTTGGGTTCTCAGAATTTTCCGCAGATAATTGTTTTCCCATTGCATCATTTGTTCGGGGCAATCGTTTTCCCCAAAGCAATCCGGCTTATTCAATTCCCTGCCCTGGTTTACAAAACGATAATCAAATGAAATGTTGTTCGTGATCCACCTGAATATGGCCCTTATCTTATCAATATCGTCGGGAAAGGGCTGTGTCAGATCATTGATGAGTTTACTGAAATCATCCTGGTATTTGATGGAGGTTACGAAACTGTCGACCCGGGAAAAATCGTGAGAAATAAACTCCTGCTGCGCTGCCGAACATATCTGCAGTGAAAGTAAAAGCAGCAATAAAGCGGCCCTGGATTTCAAGGGATGATTTTGTTATATAAATATACTACAACTTTCCGCTATTGTCAGGCTTGGGGCGCAGCATTAAGGCTGAAGGAAAAGATACTTCCGGCACCGAAATCGCTTTGAACGGCTATCTGGCCTCCCTGTGCTTCAATGAATTCTTTGCTGATACTTAATCCGAGCCCGGTGCCTTCTTTTCTTGTTCCTGGAATACGGAAATACCGGTCGAAGATCTTATCAATATATTGTGGCGCTATACCCTGGCCTGTATCCGTAACAGAAAATTTCACCTGCTTACCGTCGGCAATAGCCTGGATGTAGATCACCGAATTATCGTACGAATACCGTATAGCATTTGTCAGCAGGTTTGTAAGAACCCAGGAAGTCTTTTCACTGTCGGCCATTACGAACGGAATATGCTCCTGTATATTTACGTTCAGCTTTACCTGTTTTTGCTCTGCTGCGGCTTTAGTTGCATTAATGGCATAATCCACCATTTCAGAAGGGTTGGAAGGTCGCATGTTCATCGACATGGTTCCGCTTTCAACCTGTGTCATATTGAGCAACTCGCCGGTTATTTTCAGCAAACGATTGGCATCTTCTTTAATGCTTTCAAGCAACCCTTCCTGTTCTTCGTTCAATGAACCCACCTGCTTATTTTCCAGGAGCTGGAGACTCATTTTTATGGAAGAAATGGGCGTTTTTAATTCATGAGAAACCGTGGCAATGAAATTTGTTTTGGCGAAATCAAGTTCTTTGTATGGTGTTATATTCTGCAGCATGATCACATTTCCGATCAGCTTTTCTTCCTTCTCTCCTGTTGGTATGATCTTTATTGGAATGATCTCCTTTTCAAAATAGCTTTCTTTATTATCAGCATATATCTTCACCGGCTCCCGCTTTACAATGGCCGCTTCCGGCTTATCCGAAAACAAATCCTGTGCAAGCGTACGTATAAGATCATTGTGAATGGCAAGGTCCTGAATCTGTTTTCCTGTTGTAACTTCTCCGGTCAACCCGGTGATCTTGTGTGCATAGTTATTCATGAACAGCACCTGCATGTTTTCATCAAGAATTATGACAGGATCGTTCATATTATCAACCAATGTCTCAATCCTTTTCTTTGCAATCATGATCTTGTCGAGGTTGACGGCTCTGTATTCTTCAAGCTTCTGGGCCATGGTATTAAAAGAACTGGCCAGTTCGCCGAATTCATTGTGCTTATCGAAATTCAGGCGGCGTGAATAGTTTTGGGCGGCGATATCTTTAATGCTACTGGTAAGTTCTTTGATGGGGTTGGCAATATTGCCCGGGAAGTTGATCAGCATCGTAAAAGCAATCAGGAAACAGATGGTTCCGATCACTGTTACCCATAACACAGAAAAATCTGCTGTGTTTTCAGCTACTTTGCTTTTTCGCTGGATTGCCTGCATATTAAGCAGCATGATGTCGGTAATGTCTTTTTGAACTGTTTTATGAACCGAATCGTTTTTTGGGTCCTTTAATAAATTTTCAAAATCGGCTTCCAGTTTGTCTGTCATTTGTAACTCACCGACTTCTGTTATATTTCCCTTTTGTTTCGTAAGATATTGCCTGAACGATTTGGTTGCAACCGGATTCTCAAAACCTTTGTTCAGTTCGATCTGCATCTGGCGGCAATAATCTATGGTATTGTAATTGGCAACCAGGATATTTTTTGTGTCGCCCGACAGTTTATTCAAAAAAAAAGTGCTGAGTGTTGTAAGAAGCACTATCATCAGGAACAACAGCCCGATGCCCAGCAAAAGTTTTGTTTTGATCTTCATCAGCTTAAAATTACGAGGTCTATATCGTTGGCAGATAGTTTTTTCAGCATTTCATTAAAAACGTTTGTTGCAGCAATTACTTTCAAAAGATTAAGATGAGGTTTCCCGATGCAGATGGTTGTTATCTTCCTTTGTTCACTTTGCTCAATGATCGCTTTGGCGACATGCCTGTTCTCTACTTTGATGATCTCTGCCCCCAGTTCCGTTGCAAGCTTAAAATTATTGATGAGGTGACGTTGTTTATCAAGCGGTATTTTATCGCTGCTTTCGTCCGGCGTCTGAACATACATTACATACCATTTACTGTTATAGTAATTGGCCAGCCTGGCTGTTTTACGGATCACGGTTCGTGCAGTATGATCATTGGAACTGATGCAGGCCAGGAATTTTTCATGCTTCATCGCATTGTTACGGGTAACTTCCGACTCCACTTTCCGCTCAACCTGCGAAGCCACTTCCTTTAAAGCCAGTTCCCGCAACTGTAAAATATGCTCGCTTCGAAAAAAATTATTTAGGGCGGGTTCTATTTTCGACTTGTCGTATATCTTTCCTTCCTTAAGGCGTGCGATCAGTTCATCAGCAGTGAGATCGATATTCACCACTTCATCCGCCTGTGCAATCACACTGTCCGGAATGCGTTCTTTTACTTCAATGCCGGTAATGTCTTTTATCTCTTCGTTCAGGCTTTCAATATGCTGAATATTTACTGCACTGATGACATTGATGCCGGCATCCAGAATTTCTACCACATCCTGCCAGCGCTTGTCATTTTTACTACCCTCAATATTCGTGTGTGCCAATTCATCAACAATCACTACTTCGGGCCGGAGATTGATCACTGCCTGAACATCCAGTTCTTCCAGTTCTTTTCCCTTGTAAAAAAGTTTTCTGCGGGGGATCAAGGGAAGCCCTTCCAATAATGCATGCGTTTCTTCCCTGTTATGCGTTTCAATGTAACCGATTTTAACATCGATGCCATTCCTGAGCAGGGCATGTGCTTCCTGCAGCATCCGATAAGTTTTGCCTACACCTGCGCTCATCCCGATATACACTTTAAACTTGCCCCTCCTCGATTTTTTGATGAGATCAAGAAAATGTTGTGCTGTGAGATCTTTATCAGGCATGGTATTTCATTTTGTTCACTGTTTTGGATGAGGGAACATGAAATTGCAATTTTGAGCTACAAGGCTTATTTTTTCATCGAATGCTTATAACCTGAAAAGCAAAGCTAAAATAACCCTGTCTTCTGACTTAACGAGATCGGGCCGCCAGGCCGGATCCAATTGAGATGTACTGTATCCTGTTTGCGAAGTTACTCCTCCTTTGCCGGCAAAATACGGAACACTCGAATGCCTGTGAACATATTCAACCCTGAAAGTGAGGCTCTGGTTAGGCATGATGTCGAAATTGGTTGAACAATCCCAACCTTCAAACTGGTCTCCCGGGTTGGCGCTGAAAGGAAAAGCTCCCTCGGTTTGTGTTGGATTGTTGTGGTTTGGCAATGGACTCGCCTGTCCTGTAGGGTATAATACAAGATAACGGCCCGGGTTCTTCATCCATCCGCCTCCGAAAGTCCAGGCAAGTTTGTTCTTAAAAAACCATATCCTGTTATAGAACATGGCACTGAGAAAGTATTGGGCTGGTTTTGTTGAATCTGAATTTTTGAAACCGTTCACACCGCCTCCTTTTTCAAAACCGATATCAGCGGTCAATGAAAATGCAGCCCTTGAAATGCCTCTCGACTTTGGATTGTTATAATACCTGTATAGAAAACTGTTATCTGAGTGAAAGCGTTTCCTGGAAGGAATTCCTGCGGCATCAGTGCCATAGTAATCGTTTGTAAGCAATTTAAGATTACTGTTGGGCATCCAGGTTATATTGGCACCTATGCCCGGCATTTTGTTGAACTTACCGTAGCTCTGCCAGCCATTGATAATCCAGGGCTCAATTTTCAGATGTTTGGTTGGATGAATCTGTATTCTCAATCCATTAAAGAACCACGGAGTATTATCACTGGTAAATGAAGCCTGGTACTCCCAGTTTTCAGGTTGATAATAGGAGTTCAGGCCGATGTAAGACATGAACATACCGGCATCAATATTTATACCATACCATTTTTTAAAATGATACCCGATGTATGCTTCACTCAGGTAACGGTAAACGTTTGCCAATTGGTACTGGCCGCGGTAAGGGCTGTAATCATTTCGTGGAACAACAATGCTGCGTGTTCCGAATTGTGTCATAACCCTGGCCCTGGCATTACCATAGTTGAAATCTCCACCAAAGTGCAATGCCGAAAGTTCTACTTCGTTGTTTCTTGCCAGGGCAGTTGAACCAACAACAGTATTATCATTGGGTCGGTTGAAGGAATGCGTGTAGTTGACATCAACGAGTATGCTAGGCGTGAAAAACTTCATGTTCTTAAATACAGAACTGTCTCTGCGATCGCTACCATTTTGCCAGCTTTGATCAATATCTTCAAATGGTTCTCCTTTTTGCTGGGCATACGAACTGCCTGCTGTAAGCAATATCGCAGCGAATGCAAAGGCTGCAATCTTTTTTGTTATTTTTTTCATTTCGGTCTTATTTTAAATTGTCTAAGGCTAAGTTTAATTTCAATACATTAACCCGCTGTGTGCCCAAAAAGCCAAGTAGTGGTTTCTCTGTATTGCTGATGATGAGTTGCCTGATATTTCCCTCTGCAATTCCTCTTATGGCAGCAATTCGTTTTACCTGTATTTCTGCCGCCTGTACTGAGATATGGGGATCGAGGCCACTTCCGCTGGCAGTTACCATATCGGCTGGGATATCGGCTTTACTTACACCTGGATTGTGAATGAGAAAACTGTCTATCCTGGCCTGCACTTCTTTCAGATAGTCAGGATTGGAAGGCCCCTTGTTGCTTCCACCCGCTCCCGCTGCATTATATGCTACCGCTGAAGGTCTGCTCCAGAAATATTCATCGTGTGTGAATATCTGCCCGATGTTCGCATAATATCTTTTACTATTGGAAGTAATCATCTCTGCGTTTCCTTTGCCCGGCAACAATTGCGCAGTTCCCAGGACGATCAAAGTATATACACCTGAAAAAAACAGGACGCATACTATTGTAAGCCTTATTGCCGGAAAAATATTTTCTTTCATGATCAATGATTTAAATAAATGCTGCAACCAGCAGGTCGATTAATTTGATGCCGATAAAAGGAACCACTATTACACCAAGTCCCTACATGAACAGGTTTCTCCCGAGTACGGCGCTTGTACCAATAGGTTAGTAAGAAACGCATTTGAGGGCTAGAGGTAATAG
>JAFDXA010000357.1 GCA_018268185.1 Bacteroidota bacterium | reverse complement strand
GTATCACATTCAGAAAAGCATTACGCATTCAGGCCGGCGTGGACAATATACTTGATCATGTTGATGCCAACAACCTTCCCAATGCACCGGGCCGTACATTTTATGCTGGCATATCATACACATTCAGGAAAACAAACAATAATTGATTAAACAATCATACCAATAAAAAAGAAATATGAAAAGAACACTCAGACTTACAGCTATTTTCGGAACAGCCATCGCTTTGTTTACTTCCTGCTCAAAGGATGACGCCACTGCTGCCATCGACACCAGCAACAACGGAACATTTAAAATATTTACGCAGGGTAAAGTAACAACGGTACAAAACCTGATGGCTGATACAATTATCGGACTTGCTCCATCTGGTCAACCTTACGGCTCAAACAGGTTTACTTTTTACAGTATTGAGAACAATGCATTGGTAGCTTCTTCAGATTCTGCAACAAACAAATGGGATATTGCTTTCCGCGGAACAACCATTTTAACCAATGCAGGAACAAGCGGGCCGGGTAATGGCGGTGCATTTGTACAGGTAGGAACATTTGATGCTCTTACAACCATCTCTCCTGATTCAACATTCAGAACTGATGCAGCACCGGTATATGCAATTAAAACCGGTTCCGGCAAAGGATGGTATAACTATGATGGCGCCAACAACCTCATTACGCCGTTACCGGGAAGGGTGTTGGTGATCCGGACAGCTTCGGGCAAGTATGCCAAACTCGAAATAACCAATTACTATAAAAAAGGAGTTACCCCGGCTGCTTCTGCACCTGATGATGAAAAGCTGCACAACCAACGGTATTATGAATTCCATTACACCTTTCAGCCCAACGGAACAACAACTTTCTAAAATCACGATGTAATTATATCTACAAGCAGCAGCTCACGGGCTGCTGTTTGTATTTTATTATGTCTCTTTTTCCCGATGCGGCATTTTTTTTCCTGATTGCGTTGATCCACTCTTACACGCCGGTCTAGTTTTGCGCCATGAAAAAACTAACCGGCTTATTTACGCTTTACCTCGCCATTATTCTCAATGCAGATGCACAAACAAGAACAGCAGCACAACAGTTACTGCTCACCAATGAAGACTCGCTGAATGCAGGAGCTACAAAATCCAAAACAGTAGTATCAGGTTACGGCAGCGCTTATTATCAAAACAACATCAACGAGAAAAAAGCAGTAGCCCGGCTTGAAAGAGCGGTACTTTTTATAGGCCACCAGTTCAATTCAAAAATTGCTTTCTTTTCTGAAATGGAGATCGAAAATGCCAAAGTAGAGGGCGGCGAAAGTGGCGGTGAAATTTCCATGGAGCAGGCTTATCTCAAATTCAACCTGAATTCCCGTCAATATATTACGGCCGGACTTTTCATTCCACGCATCGGTATGCTGAATGAAAATCACTTACCGGTAAACTTCAACGGTGTATTAAGGCCTGTTGTGGAACAACTGATCATACCAGCCACCTGGCGTGAACTGGGTATTGGATTTTACGGAAGAAGCAAACGCATACCACTTAACTATTCTATCGCCTTGCTGAATGGCTTGAATGCCGGTGGCTTTAAACACGGAACCGGCGTGCGTGGTGGCAGGTTTGAAGGAAGCGATGCCTCTGCCAATAACCTGGCCATCACCGCTGCACTCCAATATTATTTTAAAGATTTCAGTTTCCAGGTATCAGGCTACGCTGGCGGCACAAATGTTTTAAGCAAAAGAGCCAGTGATAGTCTCAAGCTCAATTCAGGCATTGCAGCCATGCCGCTTTACCTGGGTGAAGCAAATATGCAATGGAGCAGGAACGGAATTGCTGCAAAACTATTGGGCACTTATGTTGCACTTCCCGGCGCAGGGGAAGTGAACAAAGCTTATGCAAACAATGTGAGCAAAACTATGTACGGCGCTTATGCAGAACTTTCATACAACCTGTTAGAACACTCCCGGAAATTCAAAAACCAACAGCTTAATCTTTTTGGCAGATATGAGATACTGGATATGAATGCCAGCATTCCATCCAATGGCATCTACGATGGTACTTTAAAACAGCAATATATTATCGCAGGATTTTCATACCTCCCGATCCGCAATATTGTGGTTAAGGCCGATGTACAACTCGTTCATACAGGCCCCGAAAACCCGGCGCTGGTGATCAATCCCAGCCCGGTTAGAATCCCTTATAAACAAAACAACCAGTTGATCAACCTGGGCATTGGTTATTCATTCTGACTCCTATGCAAAGAAGAGATTTTATAAAAGGAACATGCCGCATTTGCCTGTTGGGTGCAGCAACAGCTGCATTGAGCAACCTTGCAGCTTCCTGCAGCCCTGCTGTTGGAAAAAGTGCAGGAGACCTGAAACCCGTTATTAATGACGGAAAGATTGAAATACCGCTAAGCCGGTTTGAATCATCTTCTATTGCGATAGTTAGCCCTGCTAATTACAACTACGAAATAGCCGTACTGAAAACCACGGATGAAAAGAACAAATACAGATCACTGCTGCTGAGTTGCACCCATTACGAAAACCAGCTGACCATTACCGGAAATGGGTACGTATGTGCAGCACATGGCAGCCGTTTCGACAAAGAAGGAAATGTTTTAAAAGGTCCGGCTGAGCACAACCTGAAAACACTAAAAACAGAAATAACAAACGATTCTCTCATCATATACATATCATAACAAATGAAAAGAAACATACTCGCAGCCCTTACGTGTATCGCTTTACTGAACGCCTGCTCCAAATCAGAAAACACAGGCAGCAGCCAGGAATTTAATACTACAAAAGATGCTGCTATTTCAGATTTTGTAAATAAAGTAGCCATACCCGGTTATGCAGAACTGAAAACAAAAGCCATTGTATTAAATGATGCCGTAATCACACTTAACTCAAATACAACAGAATCAAATTTATTTGTGGCCCGCAATGCATGGAAAGACCTCAGGAGCACCTGGGAAAAATGTGAAGGCTATTTATTCGGGCCGGTAGAAGATGACGAGTATGATCCAGAAACCGATACATGGCCTGTTAATTTTAATGATATGGATGCTTTGTTAAGCAGCAGTCAGCCACTCGGGCTGGCAGACATAGAAGCACTTACAAGCCGTTCGCTCAAAGGCTATCACCCGCTTGAATACATGTTATGGGGGCAGGATGGAAACAAAGCTGCAGCTTCATTTAC
>JAFDXA010000356.1 GCA_018268185.1 Bacteroidota bacterium | reverse complement strand
GGCTTAAGCTGCATACGGAAAGGATTCCGCAAACCCAATGCCCATACCTTGGAAACAGTTGTATCGGGGCGTGCCGCATCATAAAAAGGATTGCTGCTTATTCCGCTGCCTGTAGCAGGGTCTATCCTTAGTATCTTTCCACTATAGGAATTAAGTATCTGGGATCTGAATGAGCCGACATTTTCATTAGCCCGGATAATACCATCAGTAAGTGCCTGTGCATAATAACTTAAAGGCGTACTACCGTAATCTGTTGCATCATAACTGGCGGCATCACCAGAAGATATGAGCAAAGTTCCATCGGCTGCGAAAGCCAATGATCCAACGCCGTGAGATTCATAAAGAATAGGGATACCGTTGGTCTTGTATCGACCCAAAAGAATTTTTCTTGATGCCGCAATAGAAACAAGGTTTCCTCCGCTGGTAGTAGTTGTATACCTTGTTACCCTTCCTATTGTTGCTGAATAATAGGTATTGGTTGCTGAGTTATATGAACCTACCTGGGTATACCCGTCAGGGAATTTCAACATGTGGTAGCGATCAACAACATACATCACATAGATATAACCATTAACATCAAAATTCGGATCCAGTGCAAAGCCCAGCATACCATGATCACGCCAGTTACCTACTTCATCTGATATGTTCAAAACCGGCGTTGCTTGTTTTACATAAGTCTGAGAGCCCGCATTCCAGTTACACACATACACCCTCCCGCCTTTTTCCCAAACAAACATTTTTGTACCGCTGTTATTGAAGGCTGAACCAACAGGTTCAGTAAAGCCCCCCATATCCTGGTAAAAGAATCCATTGGGCAGGGTTTGTGCATTGGTATATTGAGAAACAGCCATGCAGAAAAAGACGGCTGAAAAAAGCCTGAAAAAAAATTTATTATCCATGTCAACAGGTTCGTTTAATATTACCGGAATTTCATCAGATATGGTTGATGTTATAGCAGGGATCGTCAATCGTTCATAGTCCTCCGGATCAAAACAGGTTGAATTATTACCTTTAGTTAGCTTTAGTACGAGGGAAAGAGAGTAATAAAGGCCAATATTTCTATGGCTAAATTACAATTCTTTGAGCATTTTTACCGGGAATTACCGGGAAATTTTGATCCATTTTATTCACCTGCCCCAGCTAATGAGCCAACGGTAAACAAGTACCGGAGGAAAGAGTCAAAAGGGATCGTTTATCAGTCAGCAAAACTCAAAACCAAGTTATATGAACCGGTTTTCGTTCACCATTTTATCTTCAATCACCGCCGTACTGATGCTCTGCGCCTGTAATGGTGGGGGGCCAGGCGGGGAAACGGGCAAAAATGCCGACAGTCAGCATATTTCGGCCTTACCTGAAGTACCGGCACCTCCGCCAACTATTAAAGTAGCTCTTGCTGATGCTGTTTTTAATTCAGCGAAACTGGTAGATAATAAGCGATTATCGGGAAGCCCGGTTTGTACAGAATCCCAGGTAAAATCCTTGTCGCTGAACCATATTGATTCATCCGGATCAGGGAACCGTGATTTTAAATATCATGTTATTGACAGCCTTTTCGTTTCAGCCAGTGGTACTATCCTGCTGCTTGGCCGTGAGTGGCCATCAGAAAATATGGCCTGGCTTGCCAGTTATGATGCAGCATACAAACTACTCGATAAGCAACTGGTTTATTATGACAATGAGGAAGGATTTCTGTCTGTTGAGAGCAGTATCAGCAACAATGAACTGATCATCACAACCACCAATGAATTTGATGAAGGCGCTAAAACAACCAGGAGCCGTATGAAGATTACAGGAGACCTGGTTTGGGAAAAAATAAAGTAGGTTCACACATTTTCACAATCTCTAAACCATGTATAATTCCTTAAACTGTAAGAGATCCAAGAACCCGCTGATAACTTAAAGCCTGGTAACCGGAGGTTTTTATTTAGTCTTTTTGTGCCATGTTGCTTTCTCATTTATTTTTTGACACAATTTGTATCAATTTCCCATTGTATTTTTTTGTGCCAATTTTTTCTTTGAATTTTTTGTGCCAATTTTCGAATCCGGTTTTTTGTGTCAATTTTCTATTGCACTTTTTTGTATCATTTTGTTGTTTGCCTTTTCTGTATCATTTTTCGACGCAGGTTTTTTGTATCAGCTTTTTTAGATAATAATTTTTGTGCCGGTTAGAATTTTCACTTTCTGTATCATTTTTTTATTTCATTTTCAAAATGTTTCCAATTACTTCAATTAAAAATCCTGCAGTTAACAGCAGCATTGAATGATCTGAAAAAAATACTCCTGGGCAAGGGAAACCAATATCGCTACATCCTGGTAAAGAACCACGCGGAGTTCCCCAGGACTTACATTAAGAAACTGCTCAAAGAAGCCAGTTATAAAGTCGAACCAAGTGAAATAGAAAAGGCCCGCTTTGTTGCGGGCCTTCTATTTTGAGATCGTTAATATCAGAAGTTTCTTACGGTCATTTCAACCCGCCTGTTCTTTGCACGGCCTGCAGCAGTTTTATTATCAGCAACAGGTTTTGTTTCGCCGTAACCGGCTGAATTGGTGCGTGAAGCAGGAACACCTTTGCTCACGAGATAATCCTTTACAGCTTTGGCCCTGTTTTCAGAGAGCGTCATATTCTTGGCATCATCTCCCTGCGCATCTGTATGACCGTCGATCTGGATCTGTAACAGGTCATCAGCTTTCATGATGTTGGCTACTTCGTCCAGTGATTTGAAAGATTTTGGAAGAAGTTTATAGCTTCCCGTAGCGAAGAATACATTCTTGGCCGCAAAGTTGATCTTTTCAATAACTTCTTTGGTTATTTCAGGACAACCCTGGTTGCTGGCCGGACCGGGGCGATTAGGACATTTATCGTCTTCATCATTCAGTCCATCGTTATCGCTATCCGGAATAGGGCATCCCTGGTAACGGGCCACACCTTTCAATGAAGGGCACTTGTCAACCTCATCATTGATTCCATCGCCATCAGTATCAGGGATCGGGCAGCCTTTGTATTTGGCCAGGCCTGCTACATCCGGGCACTCATCTTCAGCATCAGCGATGCCATCGCCATCTTTATCAGGACATCCTTTCAATGCTGCAATACCTGGCACATCCGGGCATTTATCATCCGCATCAAGGATTCCATCGCCATCTTTGTCAACTACAACCGGTGCTGGCGGTGGAGCTACTTCAACAACTTTTGGTTCTGGCTTTTTCTTCAGCGGTACAGCTACACCCATGCTGTAATACATGTGGTAAGCTGCATTCTCTGTGATAGGAATGCGGTATTGCGCATTGGCAAGCAGGTAGATACTGTTAAGCACTTTGAACTGCATACCCACACCAACCGGCAGGAAGGCACCATAATATCCTTTGAACTTGGAAAAGCCGGCTCCTGCTGTTACAAAGGGATTGATGATATATTTATCAGACAAAAGTTTGGCGTTTGCAGTGGCAGCACCTTCAAGCAGAAGGTATTGTTCACTGTTGGCTGGTTTGTTGGGAACAGGATATGCTACAAAAGAACCTGATAATGTTCCAACAAAATCAACTTTTTTGCTAAGCCCTTTGATATAGCTGAATGCGATACCTGTTCTCATGCGTTTAGACTTGGCGAATTGCCTGTCTTTTATAACATTTGCCAACCCGTTTGTACGCAGATCGGCTGCTGTTTGAAAATCATTAAAGAAGAGGTGAAATCCGATGCTGGGTGGTTTCGTGTAATCAGTTTGGCCATAAGCAATTGTAACCGCTACCGCAGCTGCAATTGAAAGGATGAATTTCTTCATATTGGTTGGTTTGGTAATCGTGGCAAAAATAGCTGCTTCCCCCGAAAACGTGAAATAATTTACACACATATTTATCAATACCTGTGCAAAGAAAACCAGTCTGTTAGAGGCTGATACAGGCATCCGGAAGCAACCTGGCAACTCAGTTCTTCCCTATAACTTCTACCTTAACACGGGTAAGCCCCCGGCTGATAAAGCCGAGTTTTTTGGCTGCTGCACGGGTAAGATCCACCAGCCTCCGGGTTTTCGCATGGAGCCGATCGTTGGTTTTCACAACAACGGTTTTGCCGTTTTTGAGATTGGTAACCCTGATCATGGTTCCCAGGGGAAGCACATTGCAGGCTGCAGTAAATTTATCCTGGCTGAATATTTCACCATTGGCCGTTTTCCTGCCATGAAATTTATTGGAATAGAAACTGGCTTGTCCGTACAGTACTTTTTTACTTTTTTTAGCTGAAGCTGAAACCCCAACGGAGTCGTTCTGGGCTGAGGCGGGTGAAAAGCCGCACGACAAAATCAAAACAAGCAGGCTGATCCTGAACACAAGCAGATGTTGGTTTCTTAACGGCATTGGTTTGGGAATAAGTTATTATTTAATTGCAAAAAATTTCTCCTTCG
>JAFDXA010000355.1 GCA_018268185.1 Bacteroidota bacterium | reverse complement strand
TGTCACTGAACTATGGTGAAAACAGGGGTATTATACGGACCAACAAAAATACATCTTACCGGATCCGTACCAATATAGAAGCACAGGCCACAAAATGGTTTAGAATAGGTAACAATCTTTCTGTATCTAGGCAGGATGATTATGATCAGAATAATTCATCAAATGGTCTTAGCGGAGCCATTGTTGGGGCTATCAGGGCACTACCCAACGTTCCGATTTACAGCAGCACACATGCTACCGGGTATAACATTGCGCCAACAGCCAATGCGCTCGGAGCTGGTGCAAACCTTAGAACAATTGATGACAATTATACCAATATCGCATTCGTACTTGATAAAAATAAATTCAGATCTGATAAATACAGGATACTAAATACATCATTTATTGAATTAACGCTTGCTAAAGGGTTAAAGACTCACCACCAGATCGGCGTTGACTATTTTACGGATAACAGTTCCCTGATGTATGATCCGAGGCATGGTGATGGGGCTTCATCAAATGGTATCATTCAACAAGGGCAGCAAAATATTCTGAATACTGATATTCAGAATTACCTGAGCTATAATCTCTCTGTTAAAGGCCATAATTTTTATCTAACGGCAGGCCACGAGTTACAGCAAACAACCAGCCGTTTTTACCTGTCGCAGGGAACAAATATTTCAGATCTTTTCTTCTTGAAAGAAAATATCATAACAGGATCTGCATCTACACAAAGTATTCAGGGTGATTATTCAGTATCAGCACTGGAGTCTTATTTTGGAAGGCTCAACTATGATTATAAGGGAAGATATTTCATACAGGGCTCTTTCAGGGTCGACGGTCAATCATCACTGGCTCCTGGAAACAAATATGGTAATTTCCCTGGCGTATCCATTGGCTGGAGGCCGGTACTGGAAAAATTCTGGCAATCAAATGCATTCCTGAGTAAGAATATTTCAGAATTTAAGATCAAGGCTTCATATGCTGTTGTGGGAAACAGGCTTCTAGGATTCCCATACCTTACTTTATATGGAAGCCGCCCTTATGGTAATATCAATGGTATAGCAGCATCCCAGATTGGTAATCCTTCACTTCAATGGGAGCAAAGCAAAAAATATGACTTTGGTTTTGAATTGGGGTTACTAAAGAACCGGATCAACTTCACATTTGATTACTTCAAAAATGATCTGGATAACCTCGTTCTGCCTGTTCCTACACCATACAGTATGGGAGTTCCCAACAATACCATTCTTCAGAACATAGGAAGGGTATCTAATAAAGGTATTGAATTGAGCCTTGATGCAACCTTGGTTAAGTATAAAGATTTCAAGTGGAACCTGAATGCAAATTATACGCATGTAAAGAACAAGATAATTTCATTGTATTCACTCGGAGGAACTGATGTAAAAGAAATCTTTCCTAGCAATTACAACATCAATCGTGTAGGTGAATCAATCAATGCTATTTACGGTTACCAGTTTGCAGGTGTAAATACAGGCAACGGAAACCCGGTTTATTACAATGCTGCCGGCCAGTTGGTTCAACGCAATGTTTCAAACGGTGTTTATTATTTTGCTAATTCATTAAATGATCCTGCGCTTGGTACCCAAACTACCTTAACTGTTGCAGATAAGAGAATCCTGGGAAGTGCCCAGCCAACAGATTTCGGGGCATTCACCAACACATTTTCTTACAAGGGATTCGATCTGGAAGTTATGTTCCGTTACCAGTGGGGTAACAAGATCATGAATATCACGCGTCAAGAAGTATTGCTCAACCAGAAATTTGCCAATGGCGGAACAGAATTGCTGAACAGGTGGACAACACCAGGCCAGGTTACGGATGTTCCAAAACTCTGGTATGCACAGGATGCTGTGGTTAATCAGAACGGAGAAGCTATCTCTAGGTTTGTTGAAGATGGCAAATTCCTCCGTTTGCAGAATATTGTTTTAAGTTATACACTGAATGCAGGAAAACTGCAGGCTGCTACAAACAATACAGTAAAAAGCCTTCGTTTCTTTGTTCAGGCACAAAACGTGCATGTATGGACGAAATACCGCGGCATAGATCCAGAAGCATATAGTGAAGATGGCCAGGATAACAATGTTTCTCCACAGGTAAGAAATATGTCTGTTGGCGTATCCATTGGTTTATAATTTCAAACATTATCAAAATCATTTTATGAAATACATTTTAAGAATAATATTAATAATGACTATAGCAGCCAGTGCTCAATTCTTAGATGGTTGCCACGGCAAAATTGATCTTGCTCCATACAATTCACTGGATGCAAATACCGCATTTGCTACAGCTGAACGTTGCCAATTGGCTTTATATGGAGTATATGATGCTGCACAAAGCGGCGTTTATGATCCGTTGAACGGGGCTGCTACATCAGATCGCGGATATCCATTCGGGGCTGCTTCAATTGAACAGGGAGATATGCGTGGAGAAGATATGGTAAACGTGGCTGCATTCTATCAAACAACTTATCAATCATTGTACACTCCACTTACACCTAACAATGTAAATATGTGGAAGGAGTTGTATGCATTGATCAATAAAGCCAATCTTTCCATCACGGGTTTCAGGAATGCTGCCGGTACGGGGATATTAACCGGATCTGTAGCAGCGCAGTATGAGGCAGAATGCCGTTTTCTCAGGGCAATGGCGCATCATGAATTGTTACTTCATTTTGCCCGTCCATATGCAGATGGCAATGGATCTGCTTTGGGTGTTCCTTACAGGGACTATCCTATAAACAGCCAGGCTGATATTGAGTTTGCAAAGACAAAGCCACGGGAGCCGGTTTCAGATTGTTATGCCAAAATACTGGCCGATCTGGATTATGCAGAAACCAACCTACCGGCAAGCCTTGGAACAGGGGGTATATCAACATACCGTGCTACTAAAGCCGCAGCAATTGCATTAAAGATGAGAGTGAAGTTACATAAAGGAGATTGGGCAGGTGTAATTACTGAAGGAAATAAACTCATTCCGGCAGCAATTGATCCTACAGCATGGACTACGGTTGTGAGCCCAATCGGAGCATGGGCTCTCACAGCTACTCCCGATGGACCTTTTACCAATAATTTATCTTCAGAAAGTATTTTCTCTATGAAGAATGATCCTGTAGATAATCCCGGAACCAATGCTTCACTACCAAGAATGTATGCATTCAGCAGCGCTACCGGGGGAAGAGGCTTGTGCTCAATAAGCCCACTGATCTGGAACCTGCCGGAATGGACCTGCGGAGATAAACGCAGAACATTATTGTATACAAATGGTTCAGATAATGCAGGCAACCAGAATAAATTCACAACCAAATATAAAGATGCCGTAAACCAATCAGACTATACTCCTTATATACGTTATGCAGAAGTACTGCTGATGCAGGCTGAGGCAGAAGCCAGGAATAATGCAAACCCTACCCCAAGGGCTATTGATCTTTTAAATACTGTAAGAAACAGGTCATTAGCCAATCCCGCAACTGAAGCTTATACGTTGGCAACCCTTTCTACACAGGCGACACTTATTAATGCTATACTCAAAGAGAGAAGAATTGAATTCCTCGCAGAAGGTAAACGTTGGGCAGATATTCACCGCCTGGCCGTAGACCCCGTATTTGGTACTGCTGGTGTTCCTGCAAAAATGACAAATGGTTATTCAAACCTGGGAGCATTTTTATGTGCCGGAGCTTTACCTGCAACAGGGGTTGCAGCCATTCCATATTCTGATTACAGGTTCCTGTGGCCGATTCCGCAACAGGAAAGGAATACCAACCCGATCATTGAACAAAACCCGGGTTACTAATATTCAATCCATCTAAAACTAATTGACATGATGAAAAAAGGTTTATCAATAATATTAGGTGCAACTGTAGTTATCGCAGGATGTACCAAGGACGGGAACCTTACAGGTCCGGCCAATACCTCTATGGCCTATATGTCGTTTACCAATGCCAATGCAAACGGTAAAACAGTTGATTTTTTTGTAGACAATACAAAACTCAACCAGGCTGCGTCTATTGCACCCAACGGCACAGTTACAGGAACCTATGTTGGCGTATACCCGGGGGAACGCTTGCTGGAAGTTAAAGAAAGTTCAACCGCAGCTACTTATTACCACAACAGCAATATCACTACGCTGGGAGGTAAATCATATTCTTACATTATCTATGATACCATCAAGCAGGGAAGGTTCAAAGGTATCCTGCTTACTTCAGAAAGGAAGATCGATCCTTCCAACGGAAACTGTAAAGTGAGGTTCCTCAATCTTTCACCCAAAGCTCCATTGGTTGATCTTTGGTTTGTAAGAAGGGTTGGCGCTGTTGCTAAAGACAGTATCAAAGTTTTCTCAGCAGTGCAATCACTGAGTTCTGTAGCAAGCCCGGATGCAACTGCATTGTCAGCTTATACTGATCTTGCAGCAAACCAGGCAGCCGGAGCTGCCGGTGCAGGTGTGCCTGTTTCTGATTATATCATCAGGGCAAAGGTAGCTGGTACCAACACAATCCTTAGTTCTACAGCTGCTACCACCTTGGTAAACGGCAGAACCTATACATTTTTCCTGAGAGGAATTTATCCAGGCGTTGGAATAAGTTCTTTCCTCAACAACTAATAATCTGAAAAGTGCATAAAAATTAATCCCGGGAATATTTCCCGGGATTTTTGTTTCTATCCAATCAATATTTCTTAATTACTTAAGTACTTCGGCAAGCTTTTCTTCCAGGTCCGAGCCTCTTAAAGAAGTAGCAATGATCTTTCCGGAGGGGTCAACCAACACATTGTAAGGAATAGCATCAAAGCCATAAGCAGCTGGAGCTGCAGACTGCCAGCCTTTAAGATCACTTACCTGTTGCCATACCAACCCATCATCTTTGATTGCCTTGAGCCATGCACTCTTATCCTCATCCAGCGATACACCCAGTATGGTAAAATTCTTGTTGCTGTATTTATTATAAGCGGCAACTACATTCGGGTTTTCGCCACGGCAGGGGCCACACCAGCTGGCCCAGAAATCCACCAGCACATATTTTCCCTTCAGCATACTTAGTGAAAATATTTTTCCATCCGGAGTTGTCATCGATATTTCGGGAGCCATAGTTCCTTCACCGGGCATTCTGCTCCTCATGGCTTCCTGTTGTTTGCGCTGTTCCATCATCTGGTTGAACTGGATAACAATAGAAGCAACTCCCTGGTGTTCAGGAAAACGTTTCGCCATATTCGGAACAACCTGGTTCAGTTTGCCCGGATCCATGTTGCCGGTATATCCAAGAGCGAACATGGCTACAACAGGATCAGACACCGTATCAATATATTTCAGCAGGTAATCAGCAGAAGATTGCTGAAGTGTTTTCAGTTTCCCGGTTTCAATGGAAACAATACTGTCGTTACTTTTTTCTGCAGACAATGTTTGCAGCCTGGTATTGCAGTGCTGAATGGAATCAGATATGGAAGAAAGAGATTCCAGTAAATTCTTAAGCCTTAGGTTTGCGGGGCCGCTAACTTTTGGCCCATTAATGCTCATGTCATTGCCATCAGCTTTGATACTAATGGAAGAACCATCGTTGATGAAAATATAACCCCGCTGCTGTTTCTCAAACCTTACCCTGTACAATCCTTCTTCCTGCGAAATGGCCGACAATTCGAATTTGCCGTTTTTCAACTGGGCAGTATCGAGTACATCAGGATTTTTCTGGCTGAAATAAAGCTGTTCGAGGAAAACCTGCTGATCTGGAATGTTCTTTACTTCACCTGTTACATTGAATTTTCCCTTCTGTACTTCATGGTTGCACGAGAACACGAGAAAACTTACTGCGATAAGTGTGAGATTTTTTTTCATTATATATTACTTGCTGGTTGGGTTTAATACGAACAATAACAGCTTGCGGTTCTGCACATCCTGTCATTTGTTTTTTCACTGGCTTAGTTTTTCCGAAAGGAGCTTGTTCACCAACTGCATATCAGCTTTTCCTTTACTCTTCTTTTTCACTTCGCCTGCAAACAAACCGATAAGGCCTTTTTTCCCGCTTTTGTATTCCTTCACTTTGTCGGGCATTGATGACAGCACTTCATTCACCCAGTCTTCAATGGCACCTGAATCACTTTCCTGCAGGAGGTTAAGTGAGGCTGCAATGGCAAGCGGCTGTTCTCCCGGTTTTGCGATCAGTTCCTGTAATATTCTGCCCGAAGCATTGCTGAAGTTAACCTTTCCTGTTTCTACCATATTTATCAGTGCTGCAATGATGCCGGGCTCCAGAGGAAAAGATCCCATGCTGATGTTGTGTTCATTGCAATATGATTTCAACGGGCCAAGCATCCAGTTCGCTGCCGCCTTGTAATTACTGCATTGTTCGGTGATGTGTGCAAAATAATCTACATCTTCCTTATCATTACTGATCACAGATGCATCATAAGCAGTGAGCCCTAATTGATGAATATATTTTTCTTTCAGTACATTAGGCAACTCCGGCATGGAAGAACCGATTTCATTTATGTATGCATCGGTAACTGTAAATGGCGGCAGGTCAGGCTCAGGAAAATAGCGGTAATCATCCGCATCTTCTTTAGACCTCAGGGAAAACGTACTATTATTATCTGCATCAAAACTTCTTGTTTCCTGTATGATGGGTTCGCCTTTTTCAGACAAGCCGATGAGCCTCTCTTTTTCTATCTCTATTGCACGCTTTACATTGCGGATGCTGTTGAGGTTCTTTACTTCAACCCGATTGCCGAGTTTGGTTTCACCATTCAGCCGGATAGAAATATTGGCATCACAACGCATGCTGCCTTCTTCCATATTACCATCACAAACATTCAGCCAGCGCAGTGTTTTTCTCAGTTCTGTTAAAAAGCTGAAAGCATCCTGGGCGCTGTGAATACAGGGTTCGGTTACTATCTCCAGCAAAGGAACCCCGGCCCGGTTAAGATCAATACAGGTATAATCAGGGTCAATATCATGTATGCTTTTCCCTGCGTCTTCTTCTATATGAATCCGGTTAAGCTGTATTTTCTTTTCTCCTTCTTCTGTATCAATGCTTACATAACCTCCTTTGCAGATCGGGGCTGTGTGCTGACTCACCTGGTAACCTTTAGGAAGATCAGGGTAGAAATAATTTTTCCTGGCAAAGAAATTATTTCGTTCAATATCGCAATGAAGTGCAAG
>JAFDXA010000354.1 GCA_018268185.1 Bacteroidota bacterium | reverse complement strand
TAGTAGTATTTAATGTAAGTCCGTTAGGTAATGTTGTAGCATTTGCCAATGCATAACTTGTAGGACCATTGGTTGCTGATATCTGGTAAACAGGCGAAAGCAGGGTTCCTACGGTTCCGCTAACACTTCCTCCGCTTACAACAGGTACTCCACCGACAGGAGTAACATCTGCCCAGGTTAAGCCAACCCTCATTTCATCCATTTCTATGAATGGTGTATTGGTTGCATTGTCCTGGCGCACAAGAATACGTTGAACACTGGTAAGATCTGTTCCGGTATTTGTTATGGAAAAGGTAGCGGCAGGTTCAGTACCACCGGTTGCAGGATTGATCCACATTTTTACAATGTCATTGGTTGTTCCTGAAACCAGTTGATATGAAACTACCACAAACACGGTAGTGTTTAGTGTTCTTACAGAAGACCAGGAAGTTGGTGCTGAAGTACGTGGCGCAAAACCGATATCGTAACCGGCTCCATCCAGCCTGGTCCACACGGTAGCTCCAAAACCTGTTGAAGCATCTGTAAGTCCGGTAAAATAACCGCCAGTCGTATTCAATGAGCCCAATGCTGTTACATTCATCAGGAAAGAATAATAAACTGTGGTTCCGGCTACCGATTGTGAGGTAAATGCTTTTGCAGCATCAATACCTGCTCCGTCGAAACTGATCTTGTTGAAGGTAGATGCGGGAAGGCCTGCATAAGACAGACTTCCTGAACCAACTACGATGTTATCACCGCTGTTCAGGGATGTCCATCCTGCCTGTGTTTGCAGGGATGCCGCTGCCGTGTAATTGAATGGCTCATGATGTGGAAGAGGCGCTTGAGCATTCACAGTGCCAAAGCAGGTAATAAGCAGCAGCGTTAACAGCTGTGCCAATAAACCTGACCTTGTCATGTTCCTGCGAAAGGTACCAACCAACCCCTGAGCATTGCTTGCCAAATTCTGGGTAGAAACTTTCATAAGTGTGTGTTTAAATAATTAAAAAGTTCAAATACTATCTTTTTGTAATAGAGAAACAGGCCTAAGAGGGTAAGTGCGGTTAGCTTCGATCAGGATATTGAGTTTTTCTATTGCCAAAAGTAAATGCTTTTTGGAGAAAGCTTCTTTAAGCAATCATTAAGTTTCTGAAGGGTAAAGATCGGGCTATTTAATGGATCAGAAAAAAACCCTGAACCATTAATTTTCAACATTGAATATACAAAAAAAGGGCTGTATGTGATTACAGCCCTTTGGAGAAAATATTATTTTTTTATTCTTTGATCAATTTGATGATGCGTCTTTTATCACCCTCAACCAGTTCGGCAAAGTAAATACCTGGTTTCAGGTTATCACCAAAGCTGATATTCCTGCTGTCTGACTGTGTGGTTTGGTACACAATTTTACCCATCACATCGCTAACAGTAAGGGTAATCTTATCCTTGTCTGCTGTATTTACAATTACTTTAAACGCTGACTGTGAAGGATTTGGGTAAACCTGAACATACAGATCCTGGTTTCCACTCACTTTTGTGTTCCCGGTTGCCGCTGTCTGCCTGCTCCGGGTTACAGCGCTTGTTCTGCTGCAACCAGATGGGCCTACCTCAATATTAAGCGCTACACCCAGGCATCCTTTTGAATCTTTCACATAGCCGTCGTAAGTTCCGGGTGTCAGCCCAGTGAATACATTACTGCTTTGGAAAGTTACCCCGTCGAGGCTATACGTATAAGGATTAACACCGCCTGTCATGAATAACTGTATCGAACCATTGCTGGCCATACAGCTACTGGCAGCTGAAGCATACGAAGTAACATTAATTACATTCGTACCGATCGTAACCGCCACCGAAGCTTTACATCCACGGGCATCCTTCACCCAACCTGTATAAGATCCGGCAGCCAGGTTTGAAAAATGGGCACCGCTTTGATACGTTATATCATCCAGGCTGTAGGTATACGGTTGTGTACCACCGGATGGTCTTAACTGAATACTGCCGTCATTTACACAAACACTGCTGTTGGTATGGCTTTCTGTAGTAGTAAGTGCTGTAGCAGATCCCACAACTATTCCCGCCAGGGATTTTTTACAACCCGTTGCATCTTTAACCCATCCTGTATAGGTTCCTGCTGCTACTGAACTGAATGTATTACTTGATTGATAAGTGATATCATCAAGGCTGTAGGTATAAGGACTTGTTCCGCCTGTTACTGTAAGTTTCACAGTTCCACTGCTGTTACATGCTCCGGAAACAGTTGCCGTAGCTGTCAGATTCATGGCTCCTGCTGTTCCTATTGTTACAGCAACCAAAGCTTTACAACCTTTTGAATCCTGCACCCAGCATGTATATGATCCGGCAGCCACAGCTGTGAATAGATTGCTTGACTGGTAAGGACCAGCAGCTCCTGTTTTACTGTATGTATAAGGGGGAACGCCACCTGCTCCTGTAAGGGTGATTGTTCCATCATTACCACAAGCGCTGGCATTTGTATGCTTCTGTGTAACACTAAGGGCAGTTGCCTTACTTACGGTAATATTTGCAAGTGTTGCCACACATCCTTTCGAATCCTTCACATAACCGGTATAAGTTGTATTACCGGTAAGGTTTATAAACACATTGCTTCCCTGGTAAGTTGTACCATTGAGGCTATACGTGTAAGGACCTGTTCCCCCCGTTCTGTATAATTCAATTGATCCATTGTTGGCACAGCTGCTGGCCGGTCTTGTATAGGCTGTAACAACAATTGCCGCTGCTGCATTCACCACAATGTTTGGTTTGGTAGTAATGCAACCACGAAGGTCTTTTACATAACCTGTATAGGTTCCTGCGGCAAGATTCGTAAATGCATTGCTTGCCTGGTAAGTAACACCATCAAGACTGTAAGTGAAGGGTGCTACCCCATTGCTGGCATACATCGTAACATAACCTGTATTTCCACAGGCGCTTGATCCACCTCCGGTGAAAGTTATGGTTGGTGCTAAGGCCTGCCAGATAGTAATATCAGGTATGGTGGCCGTACAACCGGTAATATCTGTAACTACTATCGTATAATCTTTAGGAGATAATCCTGTGATCGCTGCTGTTGTTGCCGTAAAGCCGGATGGTGTGCTTGTCCAGCTATAACTGTATGGACTGGCGCCACCACTTGCGGAAGCTGTGATGCTTCCATCAGCACCGCCGCCGCAGGAACTGGCCATGGTTTTAGTAAACGTAGCGGCAAGTGTACCCAAACATTCGCCCGCTCCAAATTCACCGAATGAAGCAAGACCGTTGAATGTAAAACTGCTACCTGTCGTTCCTGTGCTTGTTGCATAAGAAGCAGTTCCGGAATATACATAAGCTTTCAGTGCTGTTGCACTTGCACCGCCAGCAAGATCGCCTGCGAGGTAATTAAAAGTTGCGCTACCACTTACGCCTGTTAATCCGCTATTGATAACCGTCCAGTTCCTTGCAAGTTTTTTTGTTGCATGCAGGTTTGATGGATAGTTTGTTCCAGCTCCGTCATTCGAAGTTACCGTAAGCGTTCCGCCTGAGCTTAATGCAGTGAAAGCAAAGCTTGCTGAACTTGCACCCGATGCTGTACCTACCGCAAAAGTATAAGTAGCCGGGGTTGTTGAGATCGAACGCCTCAGGTTCCCCATCACGTAACCTGAAGTTGCAGCAACGGCACTGGCTGAATTATTGGTAACAGAAACCACATTGGCACCTGTATTCAATGTTCCGGCAGTTAATGTGAGTACATTGTTTACATTAACCAAAGCAGTGCTACCTCCTATTGCTAACGACTGGCCGCTCTTATTGATTGTGAGGTTATAGAATGTTTGTGTTGCAGCAGAACCGCCTAAGGTTTGTGCTGTACTTGTACTATTGAAATTAACAGTACCGTTATTCGGTGTGAACGTTCCGCCATTATTTGTCCAGTCTCCGCTAACTGTTAAGTTGTTTGACCCTGTGATCGTGAGTGAAGCGCCACTGCCAATGGTAATATTTCGGCAGGTTCCTCCTGCAATTCCGATAACCGGTTGATTGGCTGGTGATGATGTGATCACAACATCCGTGGTTGAAGTCGGTATGCCGCCGCACCAGTTTCCTGCATCATTCCAATCGGTACTGAAAATACCCAACCATGTACCGGAAGTACATCCTGTATTTATATTGATGATACCTGTTGTGGTATTCCCAAACCAGGTTGCATTCTTATTGGTTGCCGAAGAAGTGGTACCACCCCATGATCCTGTTGACTGGTTAATGCCTCCTAAAGTAAGTGTGAGCGCTGATGAAGTTGAACCATTCGGTAACAATGCAACGGCCGTTCCACTTATTGCAAGATTATTAACGATGGTTGTTGCCCCGGCAAAAGTTTTATTGCCTGAACCGCTAAGGGCAAGATTGCCGTATGATTCTGCAGTTACAGCCTGTGCTGATCCTGCATAGTTCACTGTACTGGTTGCGCCGAAGGTTTTTACACCTCCACCGGAAACCGTAACCATGGTACTTGTTCCGGTAAGGTTGAATGTTGCTCCGTTGGCCACAGCGAAATTCTTGGCTGAAGCAAGTGTCATTGCAAAAGCTCCGTTGTTAAGCGTTCCACTTTGAACAGAAAGATTCCCCGTTACATTGGAAGCTGTAACTGCAGCTCCTAAAGTTGCACCACTGCCACCCGTTGTGTTGATCGTAAGAATATTATAAGCACCGGCTCCAAACATATTCACTGTTTGAGAACCGCTATTATCTGCATAATTAAATGTACTTCCTGCAGTGCCTGCTGTAAGTGTTGCACCGTTTGTTCCGCTAATGGCTCCTTTCAGGTTAAGTGTACCGGTTCCTCCACCAGTAGACATATCAATTACTTTGGTGGCAGCCGTTGTTCCGCTGAAACTAATACCACCATTTGCATTCAGTGATCCTGTTGTGATGATGATCTTTCCTACACGGGTTCCTGTTGTATTCGTTCCCGCGAAACTGATATTACCTGTTACGGTTGCAGACTGGGCACCTATGTTCCATGTATTGGTGGTTGTGTTTGCTGCAGGCTGATTAATGGTAACATCACCATTCACCTGTAATGTTCCGCCTGTTTGAGTAAGTGTACTAGCAACTGTATTGGTTGTACTTCCTAAAATGATGCCGTCTGTTGTTAGTGTACCTGAACTCAGGTTCACTGTCCCCCCCAACGTAGCTGTTGCTGTTGAACCCATCTGCAAACCTCCTGCGATGGTGAGGCTTCCGCCGTTCACATTCACTGTACCACCTGCATTCAATAAACCTGCATTGGCTATTACATTCTGGCCATTGGTTGCAAAAGTTCCACCTGCAGTATTGAATGAAGCCCAGAAATTATCATCTATGGTAACCAGTCCGTTGGCATTTATCGTTCCGCTTGTTGTTGCCAGTGTAAGGATTGATAAAGATGATGGAACCGGGCCGGTTCGTATCGTTTTGTTGGCGCCTGTCATCTGAACGTGCGAACGTACGGTATAATCCCACAGGCCATCTACAACCAGGCTACCGCCAAGCGTGATCTGTTTTCCTGCCACATCCCAGTTAACGCTGTGTGTAACTGTTCCGTTGGCCGCTACAGTAAGATCTCCTGTAATATTGTAATTCGCATCTGTTGATTGCAAAACAAGATTACCCTGGGTAACAGTAAGGTTATTGGCAACTGAAAAAGCATTACCTGAACTTGTTACTGTTGTAGACGCTGATGATGTATTGATAGTAAGATTATAAAATCCTGTTGTTGATGCACCGTTGATATCCTGTGCAGACGATCCGTTAAAATTGATCGTACCGGTATTGGGTATAAAAGTGCCGGCTGTTTTTGTCCAGTCGCCTTTTACATTTATAGTTTGAGAACCAGCAATGGTAAAGTTTCCGGCGACGGTCACCGTTCCATTCACTGTTCTTGCAGAACCCGGCGTCCACGTTTTTGCAAAAGACGTACCGGTAATGGTAAGATTGTTATAGTCCATATCAGTGATAACACCAGTGGCTGAGTTGATATAGT